>JAMOUY010000122.1 GCA_027067895.1 Acidobacteriota bacterium | reverse complement strand
ACAGAAAAAGGAATTAAACTGACAAACGGACAATTCCTAACCCCTATCCCGAGAAACCAACAACCATTCGGAAAGATAGTTGATTTACAGGACATTTTCAAACTGATTTACGGAGAAAAACATGAACAAAGCAATTAGACTGATAAAGATTTTTTTTAACAGACAATTCTTTTTCACTTTGATTGTTTTTATAGCCTTTTCGGTAGCAAACATGTTTACGGCGGAAAATAGCGTTTTTCCCGGGGGAAAAGATTTCGCTTACTTTCTTTTATACATTGCTTACATTATGGCTTTGAGTTATACCGCCAAATCGGTTGAAGCCCCGGAAGGGTTGATTTATTTTTTAAATGCAGGATACAACAGAATGGAAATCGCCATTTACTTCGGACTAAACTTCCTGCTTGTCGGCGGAATTATCATTCTTATATTATTTCCCATAAGAAATTTAGATAATTTTGTAATATTTGCTTCAAGTTTGTTATTCTGCCTGTTAACCGAATTTGTCTGGCTATCCTTCGGAATTTATTACCTGAACATACTGATTTTTATACCAATACTTTTTGCTATGGCAATAGGAGTTTTGCAGGCAATTTTTAAAATTGACGCCTTAACCGTTATTTCTCACCTGATTTACCTGAAAATTGCATTTCTCACATTCATAGCAATTCTTTTAGCCTTCGCAATTTACCGCTATGTTAACGGAGATTTGACATAAAAATAAATTGGCATGTATTCAAAACACAAATTGAAAAAGGAGGAAGAATGAGAAAGAAAAAACTCTGGTTGTTTTGTTTGCTGACACTTTTTTCAATTAATTTGATGGCGCAAACAAAATCAAACTATATTGTCAAATTGAATTTTAACTTCCCTTCAAGTTCTCTTGAAACTGTTGTAAATTCAAGGGTTGGAAAGGGAATTGAATTTGAGTATCAGAAAACGTTTTTCTTTGACATTCCTTTAAGCATAAACATTGGATTTAACAGATGGAACACAGGAAAATCTAATTTTTCTGGATGGGAAAGTTCAAAAATTAAAAATGTCAATATCGGAGTCAGGGCGGTATTAAAACAGGAAGAAGGGAAATTAAAGGGACTATATTCCGCTATCGGTTTTAGGCTTGACAGATGGAGAGTTGAGAAAGATTACAATTTTTACAAAAGTACATTAAAAGGAACTTTTGATATTGAATTCGGTTTTATAACAAAAAACGGTTTTCTATTTTCAATCAGGCCTTACAAAGTAAATCTGGACAAGCAGATTAAAGCAAAATTTCTGGAATTCTCAATCGGAAAACGTTTTTAAATAAATAAAAAATAAAAAAATAGCCGGCATAACGCCGGCTTGATTTTTTTGGTAATTAAACAATTTTATATCTATTTTCCCTCAATCTCCTCTAGAAGCACTTCGCAGGCTTTTTTCAGTTGCAAGTCTTCCCCTTTTGCTTTCCAGTCGGGGGGATTGTTTACTATAAAATCGGGAATTGCGGGCACTTTTTCCATATCCTCGTCGGTTTTTAAAACAAACCATGCCCTGAAAGGCTTCCTTATAAACATTCCATCTATCAAGGTTTCCCCGTCGGTTGATATTACCGCCCCGAATGTAGGCTCGCCCACAAGTTTGCCTATTCCCAGTGTTTTGTACGCATGGGAAAAGATTTCGGCGTTTGAATAACTTGCCGAGTTGCAAAGCGCGATTGAAGGCTTTGTCCACGGGTAAAATGGAAGCCTTTCCGCAAACGGATAGTATTTTCTGAATTTTTTATGCTCTTTCAAAGACTTTGCCGCGCCTCTGGGAATTGTGTATGCGTGCTGTTTTACGTTTAAAATCGCCATTAAGTAATCCGTTGTCCAGCCTCCGCCGTTAAACCTTACGTCAATTACAAGCCCTTCTTTACCTTTGCCTGCAACTTCCAGTTCCCTTTCAAAGTTTTCAAAGGACGGCATATCCATTCCCTGAATGTGGATATAGCCAAGTTTACCGTTAGAGTATTTTTCAACAAGTTTTCTGTTAAATTTGACATACTCTTTGTAAAGTTCATTTCTCAAAGAGGAAACGGGGCGTATGTAAACCTCTCTCGTTTTGCCGTCTTTTCCTTTAACTTCTAGCAACACCCTTTTGTCAACAGTATCGGCAAAGTATTTCCAGATGTTGGTGTTTTTATTTACGGAATTACCGTTTACCGAAAGAATAATATCCCCCACGTAAAGTTTTGAAAACTCTTTGTCGGCAGGCGAACCGGGAACAATGTGTGTTATTTCTATTCTCTCTTTCAAAGGCTTAACCTCAACGCCTATTCTTCCAACCGCTTCCCTTTGCACCTTTTCCCTTCCTCTACCGTAAAGCCCCATGTGGGAAGCGTTTAACTGCCCTAACATCTGGTTAAAGTAATCCCTGAAATCATGCTTTGTGGTTGCGGAAAGGCATACAGGTTTATACCTTTTTTTCAGTTTATTCCAGTCTCTGCCGTGAAATTCAGGGTCGTAAAATGTGTAATTCAGTATTCTCCACGCCTCTTCAAACATCTGATTTAACTCGGCGGGATAGTTTATTGTCATTCTTGCGGAAAAAGGAAGGTTTTCAACCTTGTTTGATTTAAGGTTTAATCTGGCTATTCTTCCGCCTTTTCTTAAAAAGTAAAGGGCGGAATTTTTGGAATCGGGGGTTAAACCGAAAATCCCCATTCCGTCTTTGGTAATTCTTTTTGTTTCGGTACCGTCCCACTTAACCGAAAACAAATCCCTTCCCTTTTTGCCGGGTACTTTGGTAGTGTAGTAAATTGTTTTGCCGTCTTT
>JAMOUY010000121.1 GCA_027067895.1 Acidobacteriota bacterium | reverse complement strand
TTGCATATCTTACGCTTTCGTCCAAAACAGCCTGAGCAAGCCCCACACCCTGCGCGGCAATACCGATTCTTGCTCCGTCCAAAGTTGCAAGCGCGATTTTATATCCCTGTCCCTCTTCGCCTAAAAGGTTTTCCTTGGGAATTCTCATATCTTCAAAGTAAAGTTCCGCCGTTCCGCTTGCGTTAATTCCCAATTTATCCTCAACCGTGCCAATGTTGAAGCCGGGAGTTTTGGTGTCAACCACAAAAGCGGAAATTCCGTGTTTGCCTTTTTCCTTGTCGGTAACGGCAAAAATAATGCAGACATCTGCGTGTGTTGCGTTTGTAATAAAAATTTTGGAACCGTTTATAACATAGGAATCGCCGTCCTTCACCGCGGTTGTTTTTACATTTGCCGCATCAGAACCTGCGTTGGGCTCGGTTAAACCGAAACAGCCTAACTTTTTGCCTTCGGCAAGGGGAGTTAAAAATTCTTTCTTTATGTATTCGCTTCCAAACTTTAAAAGCGGGTCGCAAACAAGCGAATTGTTTACCGAAAGAATAACGCCTGTGGAAGCGCAAGCCTTTGAAATCTCTTCTATCATAATGGCGTATGAAATATAATCCATTCCCGCGCCGCCGTACTCCTCGGGAATAGCAACGCCCATAAAACCTAATTCCGCGCACTCTTTAAGCAAATCAACGGGAAACTCGTGAGTTCTGTCTCTCTCGGCTGCGCCGGGCTTTACTCTTTCTTCGGCAAACCTTCTTGCCATATCCCTCATCATTTGCTGTTCTTCGGTCAATCTAAAATCCATATCCCACTCCTTTTTTATAAAGATTGCGTACTTGATTATTTTATCAAAATTCAACTTTTTTGCGTAAGAAAATAAAGTTAGGAATTTCTCTATTTTAATTTTTCACAATTTTCATTGACAGAATGTCATCTAAGTTTCAAACTTTTATAAAAAAGGAGAGGTTATGAAAGTTGGAATTTTCAGCGATTTGCATGCTGAATTTGACGAAAATTGCTGTAATTTTAAAGACTTAAACTGCGATTTGATTGTGCTTGCCGGGGATATTCATAGGTGGAATAAATCAGTTGAATGGATTAAAAAAAACTTTCCGGAAGACAAGAAAATTATCTATGTTGCCGGAAATCACGAATTTTACGGCACAACAATTGACAAAGGAATTGAGTTTTTGAAAAAAGAAGCGTCCAAAACAAATAACATAATCTTTCTTGAAAGAGAAGAATTTGTTGAAAACGACATTGTTTTTTTAGGCACAACTTTGTGGAGTGATTTTAACCTTTTCGGCGATTTTCATAAGATAAAGGGAATAATAAAAGCAAAACTCAACGACTTTTCAATGATAAAAACCGAAAACGGGGAAAGGCTAAATCCGGAAAATTTAAGGGACAGGTTTTTTCAATCTTTGAATTTTCTTGAAGAAAAATTGAAGCAGAACAAAGACAAAAAAATTGTAATAATAACCCACAACGCACCGTCAATAAAAGCGATAGACCCGTCTGTTTTAAGTTTGCAAAATTCTTATGAATACAGAAAATTAGCCGCCGCCTTTGCCTCAACCCTTGATTATCTTATGAAAGAAAACTCAAACATAAAACTTTGGATTTACGGCCACACGCATTATTCAACTCAGTTCACAATAGGAAAAACAATAACGGTATCTAATCAAAAAGGATACCCTTTTGAAGAAAACAAAAATTTCAGAAAAGATTTGGTTTTTCAAGTTTAGTTGTTTTTTAAAAACAAAAAAAATTGCAAATATCAAATTGTTAAATCTCTGTTAAAACTTCTCCAATTAATGGAAATAAAAATTTTCCTGAAAATTTTTCGGAAATATTTTTTATCCTTTTTTCAGGCTCGCTTATTGGTTCGTCGCTGAGTTTGAAAACGCCGTAATGGATTGGGATAAAGTTTTTGGCTTTTAAATCCAAGAAAGCCTTTAACGCCTCGTCGGGATTCATGTGATTGTGCTTCATTACGTAATCGGGTTTGTATGCGCCTATGGGAAGAAAGGCATAGTCAATGTCAAATTCTTTCCCAATGTCAGAAAAGTGGTATGAATACGCCGTGTCCCCCGCAAAATAAAGGCAAAATTTTTCGCTTTTTACCGCAAAACTTCCCCACAATGCGGTATTTTTGTCAAATATTCCTCTTTTATTCCAATGTTTTGACGGAAGGAAAGTTATGTCAACGCCTTTGTATTCAACTTTGTCAAACCATGTCATTTCCTCAACTTTGCTTCTGCCAAATATTTTTTTCAAATATTTGAAAGTTTTCAAGGGAACGAATATTTTTTCGGCATTTATTTTTTTCAACGAAGGAATGTCAAGATGGTCGTAATGGGAATGGGTAATCAGCACAATGTCAATTTTCCCCAACTCGTCGGGGGAATACGGACAGGGAGTATACCTTTTGTAAAACGGAATGTCGCCGAAAACAGGGTCAACTATTCCCCTTACTCCGTTTAGGTTAAACAAAATTGTGCCGTGTCCAAGAAGGCAGAAGTAATCTTTTTCGGAATTCAGTTTTTCCGTTTCTCTAACAATTTCAAGGGAAAATTTTTCTCTTTTTTCAAAAAGTTTAAAAAAGGTTTGAATTTTCCATCGGACAATGTTTGCAAAATAAAGCCCTCTTGCCCCGTTTAAAGGGGAATCAAACCTGCCGAATTTATACGTAAGTTTGTATTTTTCGCTGTCTTTCATTTTTTTGAATAAAAATCAATAAGAGAGTTTACAACCGCTTTGGCAAATTTTTCCCTAAAATTGGGGTCTGCTATGTTTTTTG
>JAMOUY010000120.1 GCA_027067895.1 Acidobacteriota bacterium | reverse complement strand
TTAAAAATTGTGGTAAAAATAAAGCGGAGGTATTATGGAAAAGGTAAAGAGAATAGAGGAATTTGCGCTTTTGGCGAATTTAATGAAAAACCACGGCGCCGAAAGGGTTTGCGATATAGGATGCGGCGCAGGGGAAATGGTTGAGTTTTTGAATAAATCGGGGATTGAAGCCTTCGGCTTTGACATAAAGATTGAAAGCCCTAAAAGCGACAGAATTGTAATTTCGTCCGCAAAAAAGCCGGGAATGAAACTAAAATACTTTGACACATTCCTTTTCAAACAGTCAATGCACCACATAGACAAAGACTTTCAGGAAAAACTTATAGAAAGCCTTGCCTTTGAAAAAGGCAGGAAAATTTTTATAGTTGAGGCAACAATAGGAGAGGGAAATTACGACAAAATCAAATCCCTTGTTTTTCCCGAAAGGGAAATGAGGTTAAGCGTACTTGAAACTTTGCATAAAATCAGAAGCAAATTTTCGGTAAGAAAAATCAAAACTTACGGCAAGGTAATTGAATACGGGGATTTTGAGGAATTTTACAGGGAAACAATCGCATCCAACCCCAAAACGGTGTGGAACAAGGAGATTGAGAAAGCGGTAAAACCAATTTTTGAAAAATATAAAAGGGATTTGTATCAGCAGATGGACGTTTACCTTGTGGAAAAAAGGTAATTACTCAACGGTTATTCTCTCAACAACAGGGCTTTTCGCTTTTGACAATTTTACGGTCTCATTAAAAATAAAATCAGCAACATAGTCGGGGGAAAATTTCGGAAGTTTTTTTTCGCTTCCCGAAACCTTTTCCCAGAGTTTTGTATTAACTCTGCCGATGTTGAGAATAAGAAGTTTAAACCCTTCCTCTTTTGCAAAAATTTCAAGCATTTTTTCGGCGGCAACCTTGGAAGAGGAGTAAAGCCCCCAGTTTTCAAAGGTATTTTCCTTCAAGGCGGCAATTGATGAAACAAAGGAAACAACCGCGCTTTCCCTTAAATTTTTCAAAACGCATTTTAGCGAAAGAATATTTCCGAAAAGGTTTACTTTAAAAATTTTCTCAAAATCAGCCAAACCGCATTGGGAAAGTTTTTTGTAAATTGTTATCCCCGAATTTAAAACAACGGCGTCAAGCATGCCGTCTATCTCAAACGGGACAAAGTTTTCAAAATCGTTTTCAATAAAAACAAGGTTTTTGTTTTCAAAATCCGGTCTGTTTTTCCCGACACCGACAACCGAATAGCCGTTTTCAAGGAATTTCAAGGCAACCGATTTACCGATTCCGCCTGAAATACCGGTAATTAAAACACGCTTCATCACAAAAAGCCTTTTAGTTGAGGGAAAAGTTTGACAATTTTTTCGGAAGTATTTTTGTCAGGCAATTCAAAATCCTCATATTCAAATCCCGGCGCAACGTTGCACCCCACAAAGGAATAGTCCCCCAGACTTCTTGCGCACTGCCAGCAGTTTGCAGGCACAAAAACCATGGGAACGCTGTTTTCGGAAACATCTCCAAGCACAAACCTGTTTAATTTTCCGTCTTCGCCGATAACAAACAATTCAACAGGCGACCCTTCGTAAAAGTGCCATATCTCGTCGCTTTTTACCCTGTGAAGTTTTGAAACCTCGCCTTTTGTGAGAAGAAAGAAAATTCCCGAAACCGCAATCCTCTTCCCCCTTCGGTCAAGGGTGTCTATAATTTTTTTAGAACGAAAGGCAATAGAAAAGCGTCCCCCTTCTTTGGTTAAAGGTTCAAGTTTGAGTTTTTCAACAAGAAAATCAACCCTGTCCATACTAATCTATCAAACTAAACCTTCTTCCAATGTGAGAGAAAAATTCTTCCCTCGTTTTCTGGTTTTTTCTGAAAGCGCCCCTAACCTCTGATGTAATCATTTTGTTTCTCGGCTTTTTAACGCCTCTCATAACCGAACAAAGATGAATAGCCTCAACAACAACCGCAACCCCTTTGGGTTCAAGCAAATCTTCAAGTGTCTTGGCTATTTGAACAGTCATCTGTTCCTGAATTTGAAGCCTTCTTGCAAACATATCAACTATTCTCGGAATTTTGGACAATCCTATAAGTTTGCCGTTAGGAATATAACCTACGTGGACAACACCGAAAAAGGGAATAAGGTGATGCTCGCACATTGAGTAAAAGTCAATGTCCTTTACAACAACCATTTCTTCGTAATCGGAATGGAAAATTGCGCTGTTTAGCACTTCTTCCGGCGTTTTTTTGTATCCTTCAAAAATCTCGTTTAAATACATTTTGGCAACCCTGTGGGGGGTGTCAACAAGCCCTTCCCTTTCCGGGTCTTCCCCGATAAGTTTTAAAATCTCTCTAATGTGAAACTCTATCTGTTTCTTTTTGTCTTCCATCTATTCCTCCGAAATCTCAAAAAAGTTGTTTCTTGTCTCGGTTAACTCAATTCTGAAAACCCTTCCGTCAAGCAAATTATTCAATTTTTCCCGAATAAAAAGTATCAGGTTTTCGCTTGTGGCAGGCTTATCTTTAAAAAATTCCAAATCCTTGTCAAGCCTTTTCCCCGAAAGGGTTTTTAAAAAAGATTTTACCTTTTTGTCCAACTCGCTTAAAGGAATTGTCATCCCGGTTTTTTCGTTAGGCTCGGATTTATAGCACACTTTCAAATAGTAATTGTGGCCATGGCCGTGGAAGTTGTTGCACTTGCCGTATGTCTTTTTGTTGTCATCTTCGCTTAATTTTTCCGAAAAAAGCCTGTGTCCAGCCGAAAATCTGTATTTTTTGCAGAAAACACCTTCATTGTCTCCGTAATACTCAGCA
>JAMOUY010000119.1 GCA_027067895.1 Acidobacteriota bacterium | reverse complement strand
AATCTCCCTTTAAAACAAAGGTTTTCGTAATTCTTTTGCCGCCTAAATCGGCGTAAAAGGTAATCTTTTTGCCTGAAACGTCTGTATTAAAGACAAGGTTTTCAAGGGATTTGTCTTTTAAAAAAAGCAAAAAAGGTTTTTCTTCTTCAATTGATTTGTTAACAAGGTCGTAAGGATTTCCGTTTCTTTCCTTATACTTTTTCAAAACAATTGACTTTGCAACCCCGCCTTTGTTTGTAAAAACAATTTTTATAAACTCGTTTTCAAGGATATAGTCTTCAACCTCAATATTTGACAGAGTTTGTTCGCTTAAAGATAGCGTGTCGGAATTGGTTTCATCTTTGTTTTCTATAAGTTGTTCATTGTTTTGCTCAACAGTGTCAGTTATTGCCTGTTTTTGTTTTTCAATTTCGCCCGCATTTTTTTCAATATTCTGCTTTTCTGCAACATGTTTTTTCTGAGGGAAATACTTTTCAACAACAAGTTTCTGCCATCCAATTATAAACACAATGGCAAGAAGAATTGCAACCAATGTTCGCTTGTCCATTATCAACTCCTTCTATTTTAGTGGGTCATATCCGCCGGGATGAAACGGATGACACTTTAATATTCTTTTTAAAGCAAGCCATCCCCCTTTAAAAAATCCATATTTTTCAACAGCCTGCAAGGCATAGTTTGAGCATGTAGGCGTAAATCTACACGAAGGGGGAAAAATCGGGGATATAAATTTTTGATAAAACCTGATTAGACTAATTAAAATTCTTTTCATTTAACCAATTTAAAAATTTTTTAATATCTGATTCAAAATCTTTGAATTCAGCGTTTTTCGCGATTTTTTTCGTGTTAAAAACATACCAAACTCCGTCGGGAAAGGAATCAACGTTAACTCTTACAATTTCCCTTAAAAGCCTTTTTATCCTATTTCTCTTTACGGCTTTACCTATTTTTCGCGAAACAGTAAAACCGAAGAGTTTATTTTCCTTTCCCGACAGAAAATAAATTACCAAATATTGGGCGTTAAAACGCTTACCTTTTGAGTAAACATTTAAAAATTGCGCTCTTTTTTTAAGCCTTAAATCTTTTTTTAAAGACAAAGGTTAAACTGCTAATCTTTTTCTGCCCTTTCTTCTTCTGGCGTTGATTACCTTTCTTCCGGCTTTTGTTCTCATTCTAACCAAAAAGCCGTGAGTTTTCTTTCTTTTCCTTCTGTTAGGTCTGTATGTAGGTTGCATACTTCCTCCTTCACGTGATAAATTGTCCTTAATATTAAAAACAATAAGGTTCTAAAAGTCAAACAAAATTTTTGTTTTACAGTTTTCTTGCCACTTCTTCCGCAACTTCCAAGGTTGTATTGTTGCCTCCCATGTCGTATGTTCTGACCTTTCCTTCTTTGATTACGGTTGCAATAGCGTTTTCAAGACGGGAAGCCATTTCTTTTTCTCCGAGCCATTCAAGCATAAGTTTTACGGTCAAGAGCATTGCCATAGGATTAACCTTGTATTTACCGGCATACTTGGGCGCCGAACCGTGGGTAGGCTCAAAAACCGCATAGTTTTCGCCTATGTTTGCGGCGGAAGCAAAACCCAAACCGCCAACCAATTGAGCCGAAAGGTCGGAAATAATATCCCCGAAAAGGTTTTCGGCAACAAGCACGCTGTAATTTTCGGGATTTTTCACAAGCCACATACACATTGCGTCTATATTTGTTTCCCACAACTCAATTCCGGGATATTCTTTTGCAATATTTCTTGCAACCCTTGTCATTAAGCCGCCTGTTTCTCTTAAAACATTGGGCTTTTCAACCAAAGTAACCGTAGGCCTTCCGTTTTCTTTCGCATATTCAAATGCAGCCCTTACAATTCTTTCGCAGCCTTTTTTTGTCATAATTCTTGTTGAAATCGCAATTTCGTCCTCAGGCACGTCCATAAATCTTTCCATTTTTTTGTTGTAATTGTAAAGGCAGTCTTTCAAGCCTTTTTCAACGGGATAAAACTCAACTCCCGCATACATCCCTTCGGTGTTTTCCCTGAAAATCACAAGGTCAATGTTGTCTTTGTAGTTCAAAGGATTGCCGGGATAAGCCTTGCACGGCCTCATGTTTATCCCAAGGTCAAACAACTGTCTTAACTTTACAATGGGGGAAAAATATTCATATCCTTTATCCCTCAACTCCGGCGCCAACTCATCCTTTGCCTCTCCTTTCGGTTTGGAAGTAATTGCACCGAAAAGAGCACAGTCGGTTGTTTTCATCATTTCAACCGTTCTATCGGGAAGGGGATTGCCCTCAGTCTTCCAAAATTCCCAGCCAATGTCTCCGTGAATGTATTCCGCATCAAGTTTCAAAGTGTCCAATACAATTTTTGCCGCTTCCATAACATCGTTTCCAACACCGTCTCCGGGAAGCCATGCAATCCTGTACTTAGCCATCTAATCCTCCTAAAAAATTTTATATTTACCCTTTCGGGATTAATAACCCTTTGAATCGGATTTTTCTTTTTTAACAATCTTTACGCTTGCGCTTGCACCAATCCTTGTTGCCCCGGCTTTTACCATTTCAAGGGCTTTGTCAAAATCCCTTATTCCGCCGGATGCCTTAACTCCTAAATCTCTTCCGACAACCTTTCTCATTAAAAGAATGTCTTCAACTGTTGCGCCGCCTTTTCCGAAACCTGTTGAAGTTTTTACATAATCGGCGCCCGCCTCTTTTGACAGTTCGCATGCTCTTATTTTTTCCGTTTCGGTTAAATAGCAGGTTTCAATAATTATTTTCAAGATTTTTCCTTTTGTTGCGTTTCT
>JAMOUY010000118.1 GCA_027067895.1 Acidobacteriota bacterium | reverse complement strand
TTTTGCAACCAAAAAAGCCTCTATGTAAAACCTTATGCCTCTGCCGAAAATTGAAGCAATGGTAAATCCCAGCAGATTCATTTTGAAAACCCCCGCGGCAATTGTAAAAACCTTGTAAGGAAGAGGCGTTAGCCCAGCCACAAAAACGACGGAAAAACCGTAAACATTGTAAAGATACTCAACATAGGAGAATTTGTCCCACAGATGGTAAAACTCAATTATAGGCTTTGCCACCTCGTTAAAGAGAAACATGCCGATAAAATAGCCGAAAACACCTCCCAAAACCGAAAATACGGTGGTAAGAAAAGCAAATCTTTTCCATTTTTTCGGGTCAAGCAAACTCATAGGGATAAGGAGTGTATCCGGGGGAATTATAAAAAACGAACTTTCGGCAAAAGATGTGAGGCATAAAAAAATCAGAGCATACTCGGAATCGGCCGCTTTTTTTATTTTTTCCTTCCACTTCTTTATCATTTTACCCCCTGCTATAAGTATTTTAGCCTAACTTCCTGATTAAACAAACAATTAAAAACTTGAATGCCCATTCAGTCGCTGTTAGAATATTTTTCAAACGGCGCGGAGTTTGTATGCTGAAACTTCCATCACGGAAAGAGGTTATTGAAAAATTTAAAAACAATGGCGGAAAAATAGCGGCAGTTGCACCCTATCACTATCCAAAAGCACTTTTCAGAGCATTCAATATACTTCCGATTGAATTGTGGGGTCCCCCGAAACAAAACACTTTGGAAAGCAAATCCAACATTCAAACCTATGTTTGCTCCGTTGCTCATTCAATATTGGCTTTTTACAAAAAGGGAATGCTTAAAGACTGCGATTTTATACTAATTCCCCACACCTGCGATTCTTTGCAGGGACTTGGAAGCATATTTCTTGATTTCCTTAACCCATCGCAGAAAGTTTTAACCTTTTACCTTCCGCGGGGAAGAAGAAACGTTGATTTGTGTTTTTTGAGAAAAGAAATAAAAAAAATTTACAAATTGCTGTGTGAATTTACGGGACAAAAACCCGATTACGAGGAAATAATCAATTGGATTAAAACCGAAGAAAAAGCGGTTTCCCTTCAAAAAAAACTAATCAAAAACAGGCTTTTTTTGAATATAGACGATTACAGCCTCTACAAAATAATCAGAAGCAAAGAATACCTGCCTGCCGAAGAGTTTGTGAAAATTGCAGAAAAGACTCTTTCAGCCAAAAAAACAAATGAAAAATCCGCGAGAATCCCGATTATAATGTCGGGGTTGGTGCCCGAACCCCTTGAAATTATGAAAATAATCAATGAAAAAAACGGTATTGTAACCGGAGACGACTTTGCGGCAATAGGGAGAAGGTTTTATCCGCAATCGGAAGGAAACGACCCGTTTATAAGAATCGCAAAATCGCTTTTAAATTCCCCGCCCGATTCGTCAAGGGGAGACAGCGTGAAATTTCGGTTAAACCATCTTTTGAATTTGGCTTCAAAAACCGATGCCAAAGGAGTTGTCTTTTACATTATCACCTTCTGCGAAATGGAATACTTTTACCTTCCACATCTGAAAAAGGGATTAAGGGAAAAAGGAATAAAATCCATTGTTATAGATACTGACATAAATCAAAGTTTATCTCAGCAGGCAATAACAAGGCTTGAAGTATTTATGGAGACATTGCAATGAGCACAATGGCAAAAATCAAATATTTTCTAATGACAAACTTAATAGGCAAACCGTATTTGAGAATGCAGAGAAAAAAAGGCGAAAGAAAAATAGCAAAATTAACGGGGGAGAATTCCCCTTTAAATCCTCCGTTAAAAATTACCGCATACACAAAGGAGTTTGTTTCCTCCCATTATTTTAAGGGAAGGTATATTCAGGGAGTAAAACCCGTGGCATGGGTAACATCGGGGGCGCCTGTTGAAATATTAAAAGCGCTTGGATTTTTTCTTATCTATCCCGAAAACCATGCCGCTCTCTGCGGGGCAAGAAAGGTGCAGATGGATTTGATAAAAACCGCAGAAAAGGAAGGGCTTTCAAACAATGTTTGCTCCTATGTAAGGACGGACATAGGTTCAATAATTTCAGGAAAAACACCTGCCGGAAAACTGCCCAAACCGGATTTGCTTCTTGCATGCTCAAACATCTGTCAGACCGTGCTTCATTGGTACAGAATGCTTGAAGAGTATTTTAAAGTCCCTTTGATAATAATTGACACCCCCTTTGTTTACAAAGACATTGAGCCCCATCAGATTGAATACGTAAAAAAGCAATTAAAACAAATACTTCTCCCCAAGGCTGAAAAAGTTGCGGGAAAAACACTGAAAGAAAAAGATTTGAAAAAAGTTTTAAAACTCTCAAAAGAGGCAACCGAATTGTGGCTTGAAATACTTAACCTTTGCAAAGAATACCCTTCCCCCTTAACCGTTTTTGACCAGTTTGTATACATGGCGCCTATTGTGGAAATGAGGGGAGACAAAGAAACGGTTGACTATTACAACGCAATGTACAAAGAGGTAAAATCAAGGGTAAACATGGGAAAAGGCGCATTAAAAAAAGAGAGAAGAAGGCTTTTGTGGGACAACCTTCCAATATGGTTTAAAATGAGAGACCTTGCAATAAAACTTGCGGAAAGGGGAATTTCAATCCCAATTTCAACCTACACATACGCATGGGGAGAGTTGGCGCCTTTAATGGACTTAAACAGGGACGAATTTGAGGTAATGGCAAAGGTTTACCTTTCCCCAATTCTAAACAGGGGCACCGGAAAAAAACTTGAAACAATGGTAAACATGGTAAAGGAATTCAAACTTGACGGG
>JAMOUY010000117.1 GCA_027067895.1 Acidobacteriota bacterium | reverse complement strand
TTGCTTGCCTATTCCATTCTGAAAAAGGAGAGGGAGAAAAACGACAAATTTCCCGAGGTTTTTATCCCTGCATGCTATTTTCTGGGGTCGGAGGTTTTTTACAGGTTTTTTGAACACAACAACGCCCTTGATTTTCAAAGCATAAAGTATAAGCCGATTGAAGAAGTGGAAAGGCATTATCCTGAATTTAAGGAAAAAATCATGTCGTTTTCCTTTCCCGAAGATATTGTTGTCAAATTAAGGGCTTTGGTAAACAAGTTTTCCGGCAGGCCTATGGTTGTAAGGTCTTCAAGCCTTTTGGAAGACAATGTTAAAACTTCTTTTGCCGGAAAGTATGAAAGCGTTTTTGTTTCAAACAGCGGAAGCCTTGAAGAAAACCTCAATGCCTTGCTTAACGCAATAAAAGAGGTTTACGCATCTGTTTTTTCCCCCGACGCAATTGCATACAGAAAGGAGAAAAACCTCATAGATTACGACGAGAAAATGGCTGTTTTAATTCAAAACGTTGTGGGGACAAAGAGGGAGAATTACTTTTATCCCTTTGTCGCAGGCGTGGGTTTTTCCTTCAATATGTTCAGGTGGAACAAAAGAATTGTGCCGGAAGACGGACTTGTAAGGCTTGTGCTTGGTTTGGGCACAAGGGCTGTTGAAAGGGTCGGCAACGACTATCCGAGAATGGTTGCCCTTTCCGAGCCTAATTTAAGGCCTGAAAAAGACATAAGGGATATAAAAAGGTATTCCCAAAAGTATGTTGACGCATTAAACCTTGAAACAAGAAAGATTGAGCAGATTTCGGTAAGAAAGGCGCTTAAATTAAGTCTTCCCCTTGAAAAAACATTTGCCTTTCAGTTTGACGCAGGCGGATATTTCAGCGAATCGTTTTTTCAGGGAGAGGGCAGGCTGATTCCCGTTTTAACGTTTAGAAAATTTTTTGAAAAAACGGATTTTGCCGAAAACTTTAAAAAGATTTTAAAATCTTTGAAAAAGGCGTACGGAATGGAGATAGACACGGAGTTTGCGGCAATTGTTGAGCCTGAAACAAGGGAATTGAAATTCTATCTTCTTCAATGCAGGCCTCTTTCAATTCCCGGAATATCCGACAATGTAAGGCTTCCTATTGTGAAAAACAAGAAAACCCTTTTCTTTGACTCAAAGGGAATTTCCCCTTGCGGCGAGGTTAAGGGAATTGAATACATTGTCTTTGTTATTCCCGAAGCCTATGATTCCTTGCATGACAATGCGAAAAAGGTTGAAATAGGCAAGGTTGTGGGGATGCTGAACAGAATTCTTCCCCACAAAAAGTTTGTTCTCATTGGCCCCGGAAGGTGGGGGACAACCGATTTAAAGTTGGGGGTAAAAGTCGGTTACGGAGACATAAACAATACTGCGGTTTTGATTGAAATAGCAAAGGTTTCCGAGGTTTACTCAACCGAAGTGTCATACGGCACGCATTTTTATCAGGACCTTGTTGAGGCAAACATCTTTCCCCTTTCAATTTACCTTGACAGGGAAGGAAATTACTTTAACAGGGAATTTATTGAAAAGAGCGAAAACAAACTTTCGGAATTTTTGAAAGAGTATTCTGATTTTTCCGAATTTATCAAAGTGATTGACGTTAAAAAGGAAACAAAGGGAAAAACACTTGAGATATACATGAGTTTAAGAAAATCCCGCTCAATAGGTGTTTTTAGAAAATGATAACCTCTAAAGACAACGAAAAAATTAAATACCTTAAAAAACTCACTTCCACAAAGCACAGAAAAAAAGAGGGGAAATTTCTTGTTGATGACCTGAAAACCTTTAAAGAGGGAATAAAAAGAGGGTTTAAGCCTCTATCTGTCTTTCTTTCAAAGGACTTTGACAACCTTGAAATACCTGAAAATTGCAGTGTTTTTGAGGCAAAGCACTCCATACTTGCGTCTGTTTCGGGACAGCCTTCTTTTTCGGGAATAATAGCGGTATTTGAAATTCCCAGGTTTAACGAAGAAAGCATGGTTTTGGAAAACACAATAATACTTGACGGTGTGCAGAATCCGGAAAACGTGGGCGCCGTTTTGAGAAGTGCCGCAATGTTCGGCTTTAAATCGGTAATTCTTTCGGACAAATCGGCAGACCCGTTTTCTTTAAAATCGGTAAGGGCGTCAAAAGGGGGGATTTTTCATTTAAAGGTTGCAAGGCCTGGCACGGATAAAATTATTAAATTGCTTGAACACTTTGAAAACGTTTACTTTGCCGAAAAAGAAGGGGGAGAAAGCATTTATAAAATTGAAATTCCCGAAAGTAAAACGGCAATAGTTTTCGGTTCGGAAGGCAGCGGAATTAACCAGGATTTTTTGAAAATACCTCACAAAAAAATAACAATTCCCACCACAAACGCCGTAGATTCTTTAAATATTGCCGTATCCTGTGGCATAATAATGTCCCGTATGTATGGCGGGAGGTAGTATGAACAAAGCCACAATTCTTGCGGGGAATTTTTCTGCGAAAGAAAAGCTGAAAAAGATATTTAAGTGCGAATATGCATATTTCATAAAAAACGAAAAAGAATCCAAATCCCTTATAAAAAAACTTTCTAAAAACTCGGAGATTGTAACCTTTCTCAAATCCCCCAAATTTGCTTTTAATGGTTTAAGGGATTATATAAAGGAAACAAAAATACAGGGAAAAAAGATAACCGTTGTTTACAAATCCTTTTCCCCCTTTCAGATTTACCCCTTTGAATGGATTGGGGATTACGCTTTGTTCCCTTTAAGGGGATTTGTAAGCGGAGAGGAAAAAACAAGGGGCTTTGTTTTTCTTTCAAAACAGGAAAAATTCAGTAA
>JAMOUY010000116.1 GCA_027067895.1 Acidobacteriota bacterium | reverse complement strand
TCGGGGCTTTTCAGTTAATAAATTAACTTATTCAGCAGTAGCAACTTCTGAATAGAGCAGGTTGCCTTCTTCGTCGTACGCTTGGATGGTAATTGTTTTTTCATTGGCTCCCGCAGTCAATTGAATTCTTCCAGCAGCAAAAGCATCCTGGCTGCTCCAAGGATCGGAAGGTTTTCCCTGGTAAGAACCTGTAAGAAGAGTAATCAATCCGCTTGCGTTAGCAGGTGTTCCAGCTTCACCGCCAGCAGGAATGTTTCCGTCGCCGTTCCAGTCAACAGTTCCTCTTACCATTGCGGGAGAAGCTGCGTAGATAGCCTTTAACATCTGATCAATTTCTGTTTTCAATGCTTTTGCTGAATCAACAATAGCGGCTCTCTTAGCCCTTTTCTGAACACCGAGATATCCCGGAATTGCGATTGCAGCCAAAATACCGATAATTGCAACAACGATTAACAATTCAATAAGTGTGAAACCCTTTTTATTCATATTTACCTCCTAAAAATTTATGGCACTTTTCTATATGCAAGTTGGGTGCCAACTTTGAAAGTGCGAAAAACAGGGGTTTTTTTAATCTGATGTGGTTAAGTGACAATTTTTGTCAAAATAGGTGTTACAAAAATTGTCACTTTTTGCAAATTTCTTTGTTTTTTCGCAGGTATAGATGATTTTTGATTGGTATATTAAATGCATAGATGTGATTGAGTTGAAAATAAATCTGTTTGGATTATAATGTAATTAACATTAAAGTCAGTGAGGTGTATTATGAAAAACAAAGGTTTTACTCTTGTGGAATTATTAGTGGTAGTGGCGGTAATAGGTATTTTGGCCGCTATTGCTATTCCCGCTTATTTGGGGGTTCAAACAAGAACAAGAAGAGAGGCGGCTGTATCCGATATGCAGAATCTTGCCTCTGCAATGGAATTATATTATCAAGAGCATAACAGATATGCTCCGTCAGACGGTACCATGACAGATGTTACCCAGATTAAAAATTTGTATAGGGCTTTTAGGCCGGGAAGTAGTAATTTTTCTTACAGTGTAACGGTTTCAAACAACGGGCAGGATTATTTAATTACGGTTTCAGGTGATTTCGGTTCATATTCTCAGGTATCTATTGACCAAGACGGTACTGTTCAATGGCAATGATTTCAACAGGGTGTTTTATTTTGTTTTTATAAATCCTTTTTAATTGAAGATAACACGAGGGACAGGAAGTGACGATGTAAAAATCGCCTTCTTGTCCCTTTTTTCTTGAAAGAATTTTTTTTGAAATCAAAGGATGGCTAATCCAGAAAGTCCCCGCACTTCCGCAGCACTTTGTTTCGTTTTCCCATTCTTTAATCGGAATTGCTTTTTTCAAAACTTCTTTTTCGTCAAAGTTTTTCAAGTGTTTTAAATGACACGGAAGATGGTAAAAAATCGGTATTTTTGTTTCAATGGGATTTTGGCTTTTTTCCGCAACGCTTGTGCTTAGAAGTTTTATCTTTTCCCCGAATTTGTCTTTTAGAAACGAAAATCCCGATGAGCAAGGCAGATAGATTGTTTTGTAGTTTGAGAAGATTTTTTCCAATGCCTTAACCTTTTGGTTGCTTTCTTCAATTTGTCCCTTGTAAAAATGGGGCATTCCGCAGCATCCGTCTTCAAGTATGTCGGCGTTTAGTTTGTCCGCAAAAGAAAGGATTTTTTCTTTTATCTTTTTAAATAAAGGTGTCCTGAATGCGCATCCAATAAATATAAGGTTTTCTTTTCGGGATTTTGTTTTCTTTTCGGCATTTTTCAGAAGTTTTAGCGGGATTTTAAGATATAACGGCAGGGAAAAGTTTTCGGACAGTTTTGCAACCAAGTCGGCAATCGGAATTTCCATTGGGCATTCTGGCTCGCAACTTCCGCATCTTAAACAAAAATCCGCAATTTTTTCTGCATCGTTTTGTTTTCCTGTAAAAGCCGTCAAAAGGCTCCCGATTCCTCCGTGGTAAACTTTGCCGAATCTATGTCCCCCGACTTCTTTGTAAACGGGGCAGATATTTAAACACGACGCACACCTTATACACCTTGCCGTGTCTTTGAATTCGGAATTTAGAAGTTTTTTTCTTCCGTTGTCAAGCACTATAAGGTAAATCTTTTGGTGCGGGAGCGGTTTTCTTATAAAGTCAATATAACTCGTGTAGTACTGCCCCGTTGCGCTTGAAGTTAAAAGTTTTTGCAGGTTTTCCATATTTTCGGGATTGTCGTAAATTCTGTCGTATCCTGTTATAACGAATAATTTTTCCGGAAGCCTTGCGCACAAGGATACGTTTCCCTCGTTGCTAACAGCCATAACGGTTGCGGGGTTTGAGATTACAAAGTTTGCTCCTATAATTCCGGTTGTGGCATTCAGAAACTTTTTTCTCAAAAGTTTTCTTACAAAAGCGGTTAATTCTTCCGGATTTGCGCTTAATTTTACTCCGAATTTTTTTTCTATAAGTTTTTTTACGTCCTGCGCGGAAAGGTGGACTGCCGGCGCCGTAAAGTGCGAAGGCAATTCGTTTCTCTGCTGAATTATCCATTCTCCCAAATCTGTTTCAACAACTTCGTGTTCCTCTTTTTCAAGAAACTGCCTTAATTCAATTTCCTCTGTGGTCAGGGATTTTCCTTTGACTATAAGTTCGTTTTCGTTAAGTTTGCTTTTTATAAAATCTTTTGCGGATTTTCCGTTTTGGGCAAAAAACACCTCTATTCCGTTTTGTTTGAAATTTTTTTCCGCATTTTTCCAGAGTTTTTCCGCATTTTCAAGGCAGGTTTGTCTTTTTTCCCTGCATTGAGGAATAAGTTTGTCCAATCCCTTTTTTTTAAAA
>JAMOUY010000115.1 GCA_027067895.1 Acidobacteriota bacterium | reverse complement strand
GCACTGGCAATTGAGGTTTTTGTCTTAGGCGGAGGGGTGTGCGGGCTTGGAAACCCCTTAATTGAAACAATACAAAGTTATTTGCGTAATAACTGTTTTGGAAGCAAACTGGGAATTTACCCGAAGGTTAAAGTTTTAAAAGACCACAAATACCTTTCCTTAAAAGGAGCGGCGGAGTTATTCTATGAATGATAAATCCCTTTTCTTAAAGTTTAAAGCGTTTTTTATCTTTGCACTTACCGCCGTTTTCTTTCTGTTTTACATGAAACCTGTCCCCGACGACGGGCTTGTGCCTCTGCAAACGTCAAAAAGCCTTAAAGTTATGTGCGTTAAAAAGGGAAGCGAAGCGGCAAAACAACACATAAAACCCGACTTTAAAATATTAGGCGTTAACCACAAACTTATAACATCAATAAAAGACGTCATGCCTTTGATTAAATACCCCTATTCGGAATACCTTTTCCAAACCCCAGACGGAGAATTGTTAACCGCAAAATTGGAAGTGAAAAAGACAAGAAGAATTACCCAGCCTGAAATAATTTTCATATTTATCTCTCTTCTGCTATACATTCTTTCAATAACCCTAATTCTCAACAACAGGGAAATTAAGGAATTGTATTATCTGCACACGGCGATTTTTGTAACACACTTTGCATCATTGGCATTTATAGTAAGCCCTTCGTATTCGTGGATAGAATCCCTAACCGTGCTCGCGGTATTTTTTATTTTTCCGTTTACGCCATTCATACTTGCAAACTTTATAAAAAACAAAGGGTATAGCAGAAACAGAAGAAAACTTCTCAACATTATTCCCTATGCCGCAATTATGTTTTACCTTTTGTACGTAAAAAGCAATATTATTTCCGCAATTTGGCTATCTTCCGGCACAATATCCGCAGGATACTTTTACCTTGCCTTTATTTTCAAAAAGAAAAAAGGCACTTTCTTTTTCCCTCAATGGTTTGCTTTTGTTTCAATTGTTTTCGCTTTAATCAGTCTTGTTTTTACTTTAATAGCAATTACAGGAATTGTCTTTTTTTCCATAATAAAACTTATAGTTGCCCAGCAGATTGTTTTAAACGCGCTTATTTTATACAACATTCTAAAATTCGGAGTGGGAAACAAAAAACTTGCGTTGAAAAAATCTTTTGTTGACGCATTTATCTATCTCATTCTGTTAATTCTATACACATTTTTGATTTACTTCCTAAACAAGGCTATCGGCGGAAAATTCATAGGGGAAAACCTGAAAATCTATTCAATAATGCTCGGCATACTCATTGTCTTTATTCTCAACCCCATAAACGAATGGATAAAAGACAAACTTGAATTTCTTCTGTTTAAGCAGGAAAGAAAACTTGCGTCAAAAATATTTGAAATGACTGACGAAATGGTTTCAATAACTGATAGCGAAAAAATTGAAAAATATCTTGAAAATATCGTATTCAAACACTTAAAACTTGACGCTTTGATTTTTTGCTCTTATGAAAAAAACTTTTTTAAAATGATAAATTCCCACACCATTATTGAATGGAATGAGAAAGAAATCAAAACGGGAGACATAAAAAACACCCCGTTTGAACGGTTTAACAAAAAAGGGTATAAACTGATTTATCCCTATTGCGACAAAGAAGAATTTAAAATAATTGTTCTGGCAAAAGAGCCTCTTACAATTCAGCAGAAAAAAATTCTTGAACATATCTTTATCCAATTCGGCTTGTCTTACCAAAACATAAAACTTATTGAAAAGGCACAGAAGCAGATAGAACTTGAAAGGGATATGCAGATAGCGGGATTTATCCAAAAAAGCCTTATCCCATCAGACCATCCGAAAGGAGAAAACTTTGAACTTTACGGAATTTCCGAAAGCGCAAAAACCGTGGGAGGAGACTTTTTTGATTACCTGCCTTCAAAAGACAACAAGATTAAAGCAATTATTGGCGACGTTGCGGGAAAGTCGGTGCCTGCTGCAATTATGATGGTATCGGCAAAAGAAACCCTCTTTTCAAGAAGCGTAAACATACATTCGCCTTCAATCTTGATGAATCAATCAAACAAAGTGCTTTTTGAAAGAAGCAACAAAAATATGTTTGTGGCTTGCATATACTTTGTTTTCAATCCGGAAAACCTCACCCTTAAATACATCAACGCAGGCATGCCTTCCCCCTACCTTGTCAGAGAAAACTCAATAAGCATTCTTAAAAAACAAAAGGTGAGATTTCCATTGGCATTGTTGCCCGACGTTGAATACAAAGAAGAAGAATTAACGTTGAAAAAAGGAGACACTTTGCTTTTTATGACAGACGGAGTGACCGAATCATTGGAAGATGAAATAATATCCGTTATTGAAGAATGCGGTATGCTTGCCTCTGCCAGAGAAATATCGGAGCATATTATTGAAGAAGTTAAAAGAAAAACAGGGAATATACTTGAAGACGACGCAACAATAGTCGTTTTAAAAATAAAGGAGTAAACAATGAAACGCAAAACAATAGCGATTTTCGCCGTTATAATTTTACTGATATTAGGATATTTGGGAATTCAAAAATACTCAAAAAAAGAAATTTTTTACTCAACAAAAAGCAAGGAAGCGCTGACTCATTATAAAAAAGGCGTCAATTTCGTTTTGATGTACTATATAAAAGACGCAAAAAAAGAATTTAGCCTTGCAATAGAAAAAGACCCCGATTTCCCCCTTCCCTATATTTACCTGATTATGCTTTCAATGAATGAGAAAGGCAAAGGGATTACAAATTACTACAAAAAAATTGCCGTCTCGCAAAAGAATTGGACAAAGTTTGAGAAAGACATGGTTTCAACATTTATGGAATTTACCCAA
>JAMOUY010000114.1 GCA_027067895.1 Acidobacteriota bacterium | reverse complement strand
TCTTTGAATTTTATCCCAGCCCTTCTTGCCTGAAAATCCTCAAAGTTTGAGCAGGATGAGATTTCCCTGTAAGTGTTTTGAGAGGGTATCCAGACTTCTATGTCGTAGGTTTTTGCCGCTGAAAATCCCAAATCTCCCGAGCATAAATTTACGACTCTATACGGAAGTCCCAATTTTTGAAGAATGGATTCAGCGTCTTTTGTAAGAAGTTCCAATTCTTCGTATGAATTGTCGGGATGAGCGAATTTTACCAACTCAACCTTGTTAAACTGATGCTGTCTTATTAAACCCCTTACGTCTTTTCCGTATGAGCCTGCTTCCGCCCTGAAACATGGGGTGTATGCGCAGTATTTAATGGGCAGGTCTTTATAGTCAAGCATTTCTTCCGAATGAAGGTTTGTGAGAGGCACTTCCGCGGTCGGGATAAGGTAATAATCGTTGTCTGTGCAAAGTTTGAACAAATCCTCTTCAAATTTGGGCAACTGCCCCGTGCCGTACATTGTTTTTGCATTTACTATAAACGGAGGCAGAATTTCCCTGTATCCGTTTGAGGTGTGATTATCAAGCATAAAGTTTATCAAAGCCCTTTCAAGTCTTGCGCCCAATCCCTTCATTACCGCAAACCTGCTTCCGGTAATCTTTGCGGCTCTTTTAAAGTCAATAATGTCCAATTCTTCGCCTATTTCCCAGTGGGGTTTTGCCTTAAAGGTAAAGCATGAAGGCTCGCCCCATTTTCTTACCTCAACGTTTGCGCTTTCATCTTCCCCCACAGGCACGCTTTCGTGAAACATATTGGGAATTGTTTTCAGGATTGAGTAGTATTCCTCTTCAATCTCTTTAAGTTTAGCGTCAAGGCTGTTTAATTCTTCGCTTACCTCTTTCATCTTTTTCATAACCTCGTCAGCGTCTTTTCCCTCTCTTTTCAGCATTCCGATTTCTTTTCCGAGTTTTTTCTTTTCGGAATTAAGCGCCTCAACCTTTACAATCAATTCCCTTCTCTCGCCGTCAAGTTTTTCAAGTCTGTCTATGTCAACCTTTGTGTTTCTTTTTTCAAGCATATCTTTTATTTTTTCAATGTTGTTTCTTACAAATTTAAGGTCAAGCATAAAGCCTCCTTTTTTTCTTTTTTTGCAATCATTAAGGATTTTACAGGAATTTAGACCAATATAAAAGGGATAAAAATTTACAACTTGGAGAATTTGTTTTGTCTTTTTTTGCCGTCAATTCCTGATAAAATTAGATTAAGTGGATTTGGAGGGGATTGTGATAAAAAAAATTCTAATAGTTTTTTTCGTTTTGTTTTCTTTAACTGGATTTTGCGAAAAGCCTTTGACTGTTGCAGAGAAGTCAAACTATACCGCCACATCAAGGGTGAAGGACGTTTTTGATTTTTTCTTTTTTCTTGAAAGCGAGTTTCCGGATAAAGTCTATGTGTCTAAAATCGGCAGGACTTTTGAGGGAAGGGAAATTCCTTTTGTGGTTGTTTCTGAAAACGTGCCTTACAGTCCCTGCTTCAACACAAAGCCTGTAATAATGATTAACGCAAACATTCATGCGGGCGAGGTTGAGGGTAAAGAGGCAGTGCAGATGTTTGTAAGGGATATGCTTTATTCAAATTCCCCTCTTTTGAAAAAATTTACCTTTGTGATAACTCCGGTTTTCAACGTTGACGGAAACGAAAAGATTTCTCCAAAACACAGGCCTTACCAGAGGGTTAAAGAGGGTGTGGGAATAAGGTATAACGGAATGAATATGGATTTAAACAGGGATTTTGTAAAACTTGACAGTCCCGAGGCAAGGGCTTTGGTTAAGGTTTTTAACAGATGGCATCCCCTTGTTTTTGTTGATATGCATACCACAAACGGGTCTTTTCATGAGGAAGCCCTTACCTTTACGTGGAGTATGTCTCCTGCCGGAAGCAAGGAGATTGCGGATTTTATAAGAGAGAGAATTTATCCCTATATGAAAAACTTTACCGAAAAGAAGCATAAAATAGGCTGTATTCCATACGGACACTTTGACAATCAGGAAAAGCCCGAAAAGTGGAACGGTTTTTTCGGCGGAATGGTTTTTGCCACCGGGTATTTCGGTGTTAAAGGGGCTTTTTCTTTCCTTGACGAAAATTACGCTTATGCCGATTACAAAACAAGGGTTAAAGCCGCTTACGCATTCCTTGACGGCCTTACCTCTTTTATGAGTGATGAGAAAAATCTCAAAGAAATGATTGAATTGCAAAAAAGTTTTTACAATTCGGATAAGGTTTATGTGTCCGAAAATGTTAAGCCTGTTTCGGCGGGTAAAATCACAATTAAGGGATACAAGGTTTACAAAGACAAAGAAAGCGGAAGGTATAAGCCCGATAAGTCTAAAAAAGTTGATTACAAGGTTGATTTTATAGGCGATTTCAAATTTGAGAAGAAGGAGATAAAGGGTGCTTTTATTTTTCCCGCAGGGTTGTCCCCTGTTGCGAAAAAACTTATGCAGCACGGAATTAAGGTTTTCAAACTTCAAGAAGGAGAAAATTTAAAGGGGAAAAGATACAAAATAGACAAAATTGAGTTTTCAGATTTTCCATTTCAGGGAAGGCAGTTTGTTAAAAACCTTGAAGGAAGGTTTGAGGATTTTGAGTTTAAGGCTGAAAAGGGCTGGTATGTTGTGCCTTTGAATAAAAGCCAGATTTTCAGGCAGGTTGCCGCCGCTTTGCTTTATCCGGAAAGCAAGGACTCTCTTTTGAAGGAAGGTTTTTTCAACCTTTTGATTTTTCCCAGCCAGTGGAGTAAAAAGCCGGGATACTATCCGGTTTATCTGATAAATTCCTTGAAGGGATTGAAACTGAAAGGTGTTGAG
>JAMOUY010000113.1 GCA_027067895.1 Acidobacteriota bacterium | reverse complement strand
AATCATTACCCTTTTTCTCAGAATTTAACATGTTACCCTGTTTTCTCCTTTATTCGTAATTTTAATAATAAGGTAACCTTTAAAAATTTAAAAGTCAAGTGCGCCAAATCACATAATTAAGAGATTGGCAAAATTTTATTTCAAAGAAAACAAAGGAGATGCAACCATTGTTCACACCAAAAACAAATGCCTTTATTAGCAAAACAATAAGCAAAAAACGTAAAATTATATAAAAAAAAGCAAAAAAAAGTAAAAAAAATCTACATCTTTTCAAAATAAAAATTTCACAAAAAAGCAGATTATAAAAAACTTTTATCAAACGACATCTCGCAAGGTTTAAATAGTTGTTTTTTTATTTTAAAATGAATAGGCAAAGTTAAAAATCAAGGAGGATTTATGAAAAAATTTGCCATTTTACTGATAATTTTAACTTCTCTAACCGTTTTTGCGGGGGAAAAACACAACTTTACCTTTTACGACATGATTAAAATGACAAGGCTTTCGTCTCCTGTGGTATCCCCTGACGGGAAATACATTGCGTTTACAGGAACAAAGTATTCCCTTGAAGAAAACAAAGGAAACACCGATATTTTTCTTTACAACACCGAAACGGGAAAAACAAGGAAACTGACAAACAACAAAGCGGCGGATTTTAACCCCGTTTTCTCCCCGGACGGGAAATACCTGTACTTTCTCTCAACAAGAAGCGGAAAGAGTGAAATTTACAGAATGGATTTAACAGGCGGAGAACCTGAAAAGGTAAGCAATTATCCCGTTTCAATAAGCAATTTCGGATTTTCGCCGAAAGGCAATTACATCTCCTTTACCGCAAGGGTCTACCCCGGAAAGGGATTAAAAGAAACAGCGGAAACGGATAAAAAGAAAAAGGAAGACAAGTGTACGGCAAAGGTTTATACGTCTTTGTTTATCCGCCACTGGGACAGATGGGAAGACGGAAAATGGACTCACGTATTCGTTGCCCCTTTTAAAAACGGAAAGATTGAAGGCAAAGAAGTTGACATAATGAAAGGAATTGACGGCAACTGCCCTTCCGAGCCTTTCGGAGGTGCGGAAGAATTCTCCTGGTCAAACGACGAAACAAAAATTGCGTTTACAACCAAAACAGGAAGAGACAGGGCTTGGACAACTAACTTTGATGTTTACCTTTATGACCTGAAAACAGATAAATACACAAACCTTACAAAGGAAAACAAAGCCTGGGATACAACCCCTATCTTTGACAACAAGGGCAACCTCTACTACCTTGCAATGAAAAAACCGGGTTATGAAGCAGACAGGTTTAGAATTGTAAAACTCAACCTGAAATCAGGAAAAAAAGAAATTCTCACCGAAAAATTTGAGGTATCCCCTTCAAACCTTATTTTAAGCGGAGACAATATCTTCTTTACAGGCTTGTGGCATGCTCACATCAGAATTTACCAATTAAATACAAAAACAGGAAAAATCAAAGAACTTGTAAGCAAACACGACAACAACGGGCTTGTAAAATACAAAGACACCCTTTACTTTATGCAAAACAGCCTCACATCTCCAAACGAACTATACTCTTTTAGTTTGAAAACAGGAAAAATCAAGAAACTTACTGGCATAAACGACGAAATCGTAAACAAAGTAAACTTTTCCGAACCTCAGGAATTTTGGTTTACAAACAGAGACGGAATTAAGGTTCACGGCTGGCTTTTAAAACCTGTTCCCTTTAACAAAAACAAAAAGTATCCCCTTGCATTTTACATTCACGGAGGCCCGCAGGGTTCATGGGAAGACAACTTCCATTACAGATGGAATCTGCAAATACTTCCCGCACAGGGCTATGTTGCGGTTGCAATAGATTTCAGGGGAAGCACTGGATACGGAGACAAATTCAAGGAAGCAATAAGCGAACATTGGGGAGACAGGCCGTTTAACGATTTAATGGACGGATTAAACTATGTTTTAAAAACCTACAAATTCATAGACAAAGACAGAATGGGTGCATTGGGCGCTTCATACGGCGGCTATATGATTAACTGGATTGCGGGAAACGCTCCCGATACATTCAAGTGCCTAATCTGCCATGACGGCTTGTTTGACACATTCAACTCATACTATGCAACCGAAGAACTGTGGTTCCCCGAACACGAATTCGGCGGCACCGCATACGACAACCCGAAGGGATACGACAAGTGGTCTCCCGCAAGGTATGTAAAAAACTGGAAAACCCCAATGCTTATTATTCACGGGGGAAGGGATTACAGGGTTGTTCCAACCGAGGGAATTTCGGCATTTACAGCCTGCCAGAGGCTTGGCATTCCTTCAAAACTTATATTCTTCCCGGACGAAAACCACTTTGTTTTAAAACCTAAAAACAGCGAATTCTGGCATAAATCTGTAATTGAATGGATGGACAAATGGCTTAAAGAGAAAAAATGATAAAAAGATTAAGTTTAATTCTTGTCTTTTTTCTCGTAAATTTATCAATTCAAGGCAGGGCTTTAATGCTCTGCCTTTCTCATTTCGGCAACAACAAAACCGAAAAAATAAGGCTAATTGAGGTTAAAGAAGTCTCGCGAAACCCCCAGCCTCAATTTTCAAAGCCTTACGGCTATTACAAACTTTCAATTGAAAAAAACGGAAAAGAAGTTTACTTTACATACTTTAACTCTCTCTTTTACGAATACTCAACAACTAAAAACGAAAAAATCAAAAAATTTGAGGAATGCTTTTTCATTCCCTTTTTCGAACCGCCTTTTAAGGTTAAGGTATCAAAATTAAACAAGGTTATTTTTTCAAAAACAGTGGAAAAAACAAAAAAAGAGCAAAATTCGCCAAAAATAAAAACAAAAATCAAGGGAAAGATAAAAATAG
>JAMOUY010000112.1 GCA_027067895.1 Acidobacteriota bacterium | reverse complement strand
AAACCTTGATTACGGAAGACTCAATCGCATATTCGCCTATTGCGTCAAGAACTTTCTGATTGTAATCCGGGTCTGATTTGTCTATTTTTTCAATTTCGTTGTCAATTAAACCGGCAGTCCTGTAAACAGCGGCTTCCAAAGCGTATGCTTTGTATGCCATATTTGCGATTTTTTCCTTGATAAGTCCGAATTTGGCAATTTCAATTCCAAACTGCTTTCTCTCTTTTGCGTATTTTGTGCCTATTGAGAGAGCCTCTTTTACTGCGCCGAGGCAAACCACACCAAGTTTAAACCTTCCGATGTTTAAGATACCGAAGGCGATTTTGTGTCCTTTTCCGATTTCGCCTAACACGTTTTCAACGGGAACTTTTACGTCTTCAAGAATTACCTCTCTTGTTGACGAGCCTTTGATTCCCATTTTTTCTTCTTCCGGCCCTAAGGACAATCCCGGGGTGTCTTTTTCAATAAGGAATGCGGTAAACTTGTCTCCGTCAACCTTTGCGAAAACGGTGAATAAGTCGGCAAAGCCTGCATTTGTGATAAACTGCTTTGTTCCGTTGAGAATGTAGTATTTTCCGTCGTCGGAAAGTTTTGCCTTTGTTTTAATGCTCATTGCGTCTGAGCCTGCGCCGGGCTCTGTAAGGCAGTATGCGCCAATCCATTCGCCTATTGCAAGTTTCGGAAGGTATTTTTTCTTCTGCTCTTCGTTTCCGAAGTAAATTAAGGGAAGAGAACCGATTCCGGTGTGAGCGGAAAAAGCGGTAAGGAATGACGCTTCAATTCCCATTTTTTCCGCAACATACATTGTTGTCTTTTTGTCCATTCCCAAGCCGTCGTATTCTTCCGGCACGTCAATTGAGAGAAGTCCCAATTCTCCCGCTTCCTTAATTAAGTCAAGCAGTAAGTCAAAGTTATGGTTGTCAATCTCTTTTGCGTTGGGAAGAACCTTTTCCCTCATGAATTTTTCAGCCGTTTTTCCGAATTCAATTATTTCCTCGTCAAGTTCTTCAACGGTAAATATTTCGGATTCTTCCATCGGTGTAATAAGGTATTCACCGCCCCTTAAAAACCTTTTTTCTGCCATTTTATCCCCCTTTCAAAGAATAATGAATGAATAGTCATTCATTATTATGTTTCTTTTTCCTTTTTTAGTCAAGGGAAAAATTTTTATTTTAAAAGGATAATTTGATTTTTTTGATTTGATAATTTTTTTGTATTTTCTGTTAAGAAATCTTTTTAAGTAGTAGGGTTATGAAAAAAGTTTTTTAAGAAATTAGTTGAAAAAGATTACAAGTTTTCCGTATTCTCCGTCAAAACCGGGCGGATTAAAGTCAAAGTTTCCTTTATGTACCGCAAGTATGGTTTTTAGTACGTTGTCTCTAAGAAAATCGGATAATTTTCCTATAATTTCTTGTTCTTCCGCAAGCCATAATCCGATTTCGCTTCCCATTGTTTCAACAATCTTATCGTAAATTGCAATCACTCTTTTTGACGTAAGGGTTTTTACGCCAAGTCCGTATGCTATAACCTCAACAAGGGGAATTATTCTTTTGAATTTTCTTTCTTTTTTCTGAGGAATATTTAGTTTTTGATTTTTGTTTAACTGCTCAATTCTGTGTTTCACTCCCATTGTAAATGGTTTTCCACAGTGCGGGCAGAGTAGATTATCAATGTTTTCGGAGTAAAAATGTTCTGGATGGTTGAATTTTCCCTTTCTATGTCCCGATGCGTAAAACTTTCCCTCTCTCGGATTAAATTCGTATGTTGAAACAATGCCGTTTCCCTCAATTGCCTTTGCGATTTCCTTAAATGACAATTCTTTTACCTCAACAAGGGTAAATTCCCTTCCTATTCTGTGAATTGCGTGGGAATGGCAGTCGCTGTTGCTTATGTAGTTTCTTTCCCTGCATTGCGGTATTTTTTCAAGCATTTCCGGGTCTGCACTTAATCCGGTTTCCAAAACCTTTATTTCTTTTGCAAATTCCCCGAAAAAATCTTCAAGGTATGTTATGGGATTGTTTGAGCCGAAAATTCCGTCAGGCGTCATAATGTGTGCAGGAAAAATCACGATTTGTTTGTCAATTGATTTTAGGGTAAAGAGAAACTCGGCAACGTCTTTAATGGAATTCAAGGTTACAAAAGGCCTTCCTATTGTGTTTTTTACTCCGTAATTCAAGAAAAGGGTAATAATCTTTTCAGCAGTTTCAAACGATGGAATTAAAAGCACGGTGTGAACCGATTTTCTTTTGTTTTTTGTTATGGGTGCGGTTAAAACAATTTCTGTTTGAAGAATAAAAAATCTGTCGTCGTTTTTGTCTAATGCAAAAATTCCTTCTTTTACTTCAATGAGTTTGCCTTTCAGGGTGTTTAGCCAAAAAGGGTGAAGACAGTCTCCGGTGCCGAATACGTCAATCCCCTTTTTTCTCATTGATTCCCTGATTTTTTCAAGGCTTATTTTTCCCACTCCGCCTGAGTATCCGCTATGGGAATGTAAATCTAACGCAAGAAGCAATTTTTCCTCCTCTTCTTTGGAATTCTAATTGAATTTATTATTTTTTTCAAACAAATAGTGTTTTTTCTTTTTAATTTTTTTGCGGTAAAATTAAAGAAGAGCGGTTGTGGAAAATTTCTTGCAAAAGAAAAAAATTATTATAAAATGTTAGCGAATGAAAACTCAGGAGGGTATATGAGAAAGGTTAAGGATAAAATTTACGAGGTTGGGGCAATAGATTGGAATAGAACATTATTTGACGAGTTGGTGCCTCTTCCCGACGGCACAAGTTATAATTCCTATTTAATTTTGGGAAGCGAAAAGGTTGCTTTAATTGACACTGTTGAGCCTTACAAAAAAGAAATGCTGTTTAAACATATTGACGA
>JAMOUY010000111.1 GCA_027067895.1 Acidobacteriota bacterium | reverse complement strand
CAAAAAGGGTTGATGCGGAGGAAGAGTTAAAAAGGGTGCTTCCTGTATTGAAAGAGATAAAAAAAAGATTTGATATTCCCGTATCAATTGACACCTATAAATCCGAGGTTGCAAAGGCGTGCCTTGGAGAAGGCGCCGATATGATAAACGACATCTCTTTCGGCACAATGGATAAAAATATGTTTAAGGTTGTTGCCGAAGGCAAATGCTTTTACGTTGGAATGCACATTAAAGGCACGCCTGAAAACATGCAGAAAAACCCGGAGTATAAAGACTGCGTGTTTGAGATAAGGGAATTTTTGAGAAAAAGAAGCGATATTGCCGTTGAAAACGGAATATTGCGGGAAAACATAATAGTTGACCCGGGAATAGGTTTCGGGAAAAAAGACGAGCATAACCTTGAAATTTTAAGAAACATACCCGCTTTTTCATCTCTCAGTTTTCCAGTTTTAATCGGGGTTTCAAGAAAGAGTATGTTTGGAAGGCTTTTAGGCCTTGAAGAAAAAGACAGGCTTGCCCCATCGTTGGCTGTTGCGGTTTACACAACCTTGCAGAATGTTTTTATTTTAAGAGTGCACGACGTTTTTGAAACAAAAAACGCTGTGAAAATTACCCGGATATTATCTGAATGAATGCTCATTCATTTTTTGCTTGACTTAATTCCTTACATAAATTAAAATTAAAATACCAAAAAAGGGTTGGAGGAAGATATGAACATAATGGTGTTTATTAAGCAGGTTCCGGATACCGAAACCAAGATTAAAATTGCAGACGACGGAAAGTCAATTGTTGAGGACGGAATTAACTGGATTGTTTCCCCTTACGACGAATTCGCAATTGAAGAGGCTGTTAAAACGAAAGAAAATTTAGGCGGCGAAGTTGTCGTTGTTACAATGGGCCCCAAAAGGGCTGAGCAGGCTTTGAGAACCGCCCTTGCTATGGGATGCGACAAAGCAATTCACCTTGAAGATGCCGCTTTTGAAGGCGCTGATGCATACTCAACCGCAAAAGCGCTTGCAAAGGTAGTTGAAAAATACAACCCCGATTTAATGTTTTTCGGAAAGCAGGGTGTTGGAAACGACAACACTCAGGTTGGACAGTTGGTTGCCGAAATGGTTGGAGTGGGACATATAGGCACCTGCATTAAACTTGAAATAGACGGAGACACAATTAGAGGCGAAAGAGAAATTGAAGGCGGAAGAGAGACAATTGAAACAAAACTTCCCGCAATCGTAACCGCTCAGAGAGGCTTGAACGAGCCGAGATACCCCAATTTGAGGGGAATTATGAAGGCAAAGAAAAAGCCTCTTGAAAAACTTACACCGGCAGACCTCGGTTTAAGCGAAGACGAAGTCGGATTAAACGGAGCAAAAACCGTTTACGTATCCCTTGAACTTCCGCCGGCAAGACAGGCAGGCAAGAAGATTGAGGTTGAGCCCGAAGTTGCGGCTAAGGAAATTGTTGAATTCCTTAAAAACGAAGCAAAGGTATTATAAGAGGGGGTTATCATGATATTAGTATTTGCCGACCAGAGAAACGGAAATTTGAAGAAGGCTTCCAAGGAAGCGATTTCAGAAGGAAAAAGGCTTGCAACTTCCCTTTCCCTTCCCTTAGGCGTTGTTGTTTTGGGAAGCGGAGCAAAGGGTGTTGTTGATGAAATAAAAAATTACGGCGCAGACAAAGTTTTTGTATCCGAAACTCCCGACGCATACTCTCCCGACCTTTACTCAGAGGGAGTTGCTAAAATTGCAAAGGAAAACGGAGCAAAAATAGTTTTATTCCCCGGAACTTCAATGTGTGTTGATTTTGCACCGAGGGTTTCCGCAAAATTGGAAGCAGGTCTTGTTACGGACATTACCGCAACGGATTTGAAAGACGGAAAACTTGTTGTTAAAAAGCCTGTTTACTCGGGTAAGGCTATTGCAACAGTTGAGTATAAGTCGGACATTGCAATGGCAACTTTGAGGCCTAACGTTTTTGAACTTGCTGAAAATGCAGGCGCAGGCGAAGTTGTTGAATTTTCCGTTGACGGAGAACCCAAAGCCAAGGCTATTAAGGTTGAAATGAAGGAAGCAGGCAAGGTTGAACTTACCGAAGCGACAATTATCGTTTCCGGCGGAAGGGGAGTTAAAGGACCCGAATACTTCCAGAACGAATTACAGCAGTTGGCAGATTTGTTGGGTGCCGCAGTCGGCGCATCAAGGGCTGCCGTTGACGCAGGTTGGATTGACCATTCGCATCAGGTTGGCCAGACCGGTAAGGTTGTTTCTCCCAAGGTTTACATGGCTTTCGGTATTTCTGGCGCTATCCAGCATCTTGCAGGTATGGGAACTTCCCAGTATATCATTGCGGTTAACAAAGACCCGGACGCACCTATCTTTAACGTTGCGTCATTGGGCGTTGTTGCAGACCTTTTCAAGGTTGTTCCCGCACTTATTGAGGAACTTAAAAAAGTAAAAGGCTAACAAAAACAAAATAAAGTTTTTGAAACGAGGGGGATTTATTCCCCCTTTTTTTGTTGTTTTTTGTGAAAATTAGATTTTGATTTTTTTGAAAACGCAAAAAAATTAAGTATGCTTTTGTAAAGAAATCTACACCCTGAAATGAATGTCTTCCCTGTTGAAGAGGTAGATTGAAAAACCGACAAGCGCAAACGCAAACAAAAACGTTGTTCCGAAAGATAAAAGAAAGTGGGAAAGAATTATTTTCCCTGTTAAAATTTCCTGCATTGCAAAAGCGGTATTTAAAACGGGAATATAGAAGTAGTATGTGGGAATTTTAATCGGTGCGTTTAACGTTAAAATCGCTATAAAAACAATTAGCAAAATCACAGGTGTCATTAAGGTTTGTCCTTCTTTCATTGATTTTGCATAACTTCCTATTGCG
>JAMOUY010000110.1 GCA_027067895.1 Acidobacteriota bacterium | reverse complement strand
CTCCGATTTGAAGAAGGCAATTTCTTTTTATACACGAAGCGGAGGAAAGGGTAATCCCGCCGAACTTCAGGAGAAAGCCGTAAAGGTTATGCTTGAAAAGTATGAGATTGTAAAGGATATGTTTTTCGGTTTTGATTATCTTGCTTATTTTAAAGCGGATACAAGAGAAAAACTTGAGATAATTTTAAAAGCGGAAGATTATATTTTAGGGCTTGAGAACGGGAAGAAGAGATATGTTGATGCCGTAACCGCATTGTCCAGAGCGTTTGCCCTTGCAACTCCGCATAAAAAAGCTCTGGAAATCAAGCATGAGGTTGCCTTTTTTCAGGCGGTTAAGTCAAGAATTGTGAAATTTGTCAGAGGGGAAGGCAAAACAAAAGAGGAAATTGAAACAGCCGTAAAACAGATTGTTGACAATGCCGTTGTCACCAAAGAGGTTATTGACGTGCTTGACAGTGCTGGAATTGAAAAGCCGGATATTTCTGTTTTGTCTGACGAATTTTTAATGGAAGTCAGAGATTATAAGCACAAAAACATAGCAATTGAGGTGTTAAAAAAGATTATTAGAGGGGAATTGAAAACAAGAGGAAAGATAAATATCGTAAAGACAAAAACCTTGCTTGAATCACTTGAAGAGACTATTAACAGTTATAACAACAGGGTTCTAACGGCGGTGCAGGTAATTGAGGAGTTAATTAGAATTGCAAAAGAAATTAAGAATATGGACAAAGAGCCTGAAGAGATGGGATTGTCAAAATACGAGTATGCTTTTTACAGTGCCGTTGCGCAAAATGAAAGTGCTCAGGAGTTGATGGGGAAGGAGATGTTGAGGGAACTTGCGGTTGTTCTTTTTGAAAAGGTAAGGCAGAATACCTCAATTGACTGGACAATCAGGGAAAGCGCAAGAGCGAAATTGAAGGTTATTGTTAAAAGAACTCTTCGTCAATACGGCTATCCTCCCGATATGCAGGCGCTTGCCACCGAGACGGTTTTAAAGCAAGCGGAACTTATAGCCGACGAACTCATTGCCGCGGGTTAACGATTTAGTTTACAAAATAGAAAGGTTTTTTAAGGTGTGGGAGATTTTTGTTTATTGCAAATAGTTAAAGTTTTGTATAAAGCTTTTTGGGGTGAATGTTTTTCTATATCTTACCCTTTTTGCTTGACTTTGGGGGGGGTTGTTGGTAATATTTTTACCGTGCCCGGGTGGTGGAATTGGCAGACACACAGGACTTAAAATCCTGCGGACCTTGTGGCTCCGTGCCGGTTCGAGTCCGGCCCCGGGCACCATTTTGGTGCCTTAAAAAATTCGTAAAATAAAAAAAGCCCCGATTTTTTCGGGGCTTTCATTTTGGTTTTATCCTTCTTTAAAACTGATAACTTATTTCTTCAAGTTTGAGAAGCCTCTGCCAGTTTGAGTCAACCTGTTTCTGTATTTCTTCAAGCACTTTTCCCGATTCGTCTTTGAACAGGTGTCTGAATCTTCCCTGCAATTTTAAGCATGCTTCGGCAGGGATGTCTTTTTTCGGGTAGTAGTTTATCTTTACCCTGTGGTGTTCAACTTCAAATAACGGAAAAAGTTTTGTTTCAACCGCAAGCCTTGCTATTGAAATTGATTGGGACGGGTCTGTTTTGTGTCCCGGAGGGCAGGGGCCATCTATCATAAGGAATGAGAATCCGTCAACGCTTCTTGCCTTTTCAACCTTTCTCCTGAAATCCTGAATGTATGCAAGAGAGCATGTTGCGGCGTAAGGAATGTTGTGGGATGTTATTATTCCCATCAAGTCTTTCGGCCATGTCTTTTTATAGTTGGGGTTGGGATTTGTTGTGGTTACCGCACCGTAGGGAGTCGCGGTACTTGTCTGAATTCCGGTGTTCATGTATGCTCCGTTGTTGTTGCAGACATACATTATTCTTTCTCCCCTTGACGCTGCGCCTGAAAGGGACTGCAAGCCTATGTCAAACGTTCCTCCGTCTCCGGCAAGAACAACAACGTTTGCTTCTTTGTTTCCTGCTCTGTCAAGCGCCGCCCTTATTCCGGTTGCCGTTGCAGGCGCTGCGGCAAATACTGTGTGAACCGTGCTTCCTTTAACGTGGTTGTAGCCGTAGGGGCCTGATATTATTGAATAGCAGGAAGCGGGAACAACGTAAACAGTGTTTTCTCCCAGTATGCTTGCTATGTGTCTCACCAGGAGAGACCAGCCGCATCCTCTGCAACTTAATGCACCCGGGTAAACCTTTTCTTCGCCTATTAAAAATTTATATGTAAGTTCCATACCCTTCCTCCTTAATCAAAGTCAATCCAGATTATTTCATCCGGATTGTCGTTAAGTTTCTTTATCATCTTCTCTATTGTTGTGGGGGATACGTCTTTTCCGCCCATACCGGCGTATATGTCGTGCATTTTGAAGTATCTTTCCCCGTATAGAGCCCTTTTCATTTCCTGCATTATGGCACCTTCTTTTCCGCCTAAAAAGTTTCTCTCAATGCAGGCTATAACGGTGTCGTCTGACAGCGGCTTTAACGCTTCAAGCACCGTTTTCTTCGGGAAGGGTTTGATTAGTCTAAGTTTGAGTATTCCCACTTCCGGGTGGCTGTCAAGAATTCCCCTTACGGTGGTTGTTATTGTAGAGGTTGTTATGAAGAGAATTTTTGTTTTTTCGCTTATGTTTATTGCTTCAACTGCGCCGTAGATTCTTCCGAATTTTTCTCCGAATTCTTTTCCAACCTGGTTTACAAGGTCTTCAACCTTTAATGCGTCTTTCCACCATGCGTATTCAAATGTTTCATAGTGTTCGGGGGGAACAAGCCCGCCTATTGCTTTCGGGTGGTAACCGTCTATTTCAACTCCCTTTTTCTCTCTTGGCGGAAGAAATTCGTCAACAAGTCT
>JAMOUY010000109.1 GCA_027067895.1 Acidobacteriota bacterium | reverse complement strand
ATTAAAAATCTGGATAAAGATATAACCATAGACCCAGAGAAGTTATATTTGAAAATTTTTCATTTCAAATTTATAGGACTGCCAGAAAAAGCCATTGTGAGAGTTTTAGGAGAAGGCGAAGATTGTTCATTGGTTGCTATGTGCGAGCTTTTTTCAGAATATAAAATAAATTGCCCTATTCGTATTTATTCTGTAACAAGATACGAAAGAGGAATTTTCTTTTTTGTTCTTTTTGATAGCAGTTATAAAGTAGCCGAGGTGTATTTTTATAGATTTGTAGGGATGTGAGTGTAATGAATGAAAAGAAAGAATTTCAAAAAACAACACATATGAAAAAGAGAAAAATAGTTTTTTCCCTTTTAATAGCCTGTCTGTTTGTCTTTTTATTCAGAAGTGAGAGATTGGAGAGGTTTTTTGCTTATAGGGGCGCTGAAATTGAAATGAAATATTTTACTGTCGCACTTAAAAGAAATGCTTTAAAAAACAAAATAGCAAAACCTGAATTTTTTGAGAATAAAAACGGCAGTTTTACCTGCCGATACATTTCGTTTTTTCTTGAAAAGTTTAAAGTTAAAGATGTAAAAACAGACTTGATATTCTACCTGGAGAGATATAACACTTTAAGTTAAAATAAAAACATAGGGTAAAAGGGAATGAATTTTTGATTTTTGGGAGATGAATATGAGATTCAAGTATTTTTTTATACTGTTTTTTCTAATTTTCTCTATATTTTCATATTCAAGATGTGTGAATTTGAATGTAAAAGGTCCTGAATTAAAGGAAATTTACGATAAAGCCCGTTGTCCATCTGGTTATCGGTGTATGGCTGCTTTTTTACGTCTATCACCGGATAAAAAATATTTTTTATGGTTTAAGAAAGGTTACCTGTATATTTTAGACAAGAATTTAAAAGAAATAAAAATGCTTTTCTATTTTGGTAAAACTTTTTCTGAATATAAAAGTGAATTATTAAAAAGAGACGAATATAGAGATTTTGCCACTAATAATATATTTACCTATGAAGAGGTATTTAATGGAGAAGAACCAATATGTCCCGAAGTATTCTGGATAAAAAAAGGATTATTATTTTGTCAAAGCGGCGGTATTTTTCTTTACGATTTCTGCAATTTTAAAACATTGTACAAACTGGATGAAACTATGGTAAGACACTATAAAAACGGTAAAGTATATCAAACGGATGACACAAACCTTACCAACTTTGTGGTAACCGATAAATATGTTTTTTTCAGCGTTCCCCATAAAAGGTTTTATGCCAAAAGTCATTTTTTATGGTTAAAAGACGACATGGTATCCAACAAACTATGCAGGCTATCCCTTTCGGACGGTAAAGTTGAAGAATTGATAAAATACGAAGGAAGGAATGTAAGGTACTTTTATTTAAGATTTGTAAAAGACGGGAAGGTATATTACTTTGACTTTACCAAGGACTGGGACTGTTACTTTTACACCCTTGATATAGAAAGCGGCAGGATAGAAAGGATAGACTTTGCCCACAACATACTTTTATCCAACTATTCCAGAAGGGGGATGCCGTATGTATATTACCGTTACGGGACAATATCGCTTGTTTACTATGACAGGCTATATGTATTTGACGGCAAAACGATGAAATTGAAAAAGATGCTAAAAAGGCCGTTTAAGTTAATATGGAAGAGGAAGTTTTACGGCCCTGCATTTTTCCTGAATGACGACATAATATGCTATGTTACGGGTTCAGGTGGAAGGTTCCACAAGGTAAAAAATGACGACTCGCCCTATCAATTCAGATATGAAGGTTATCTCTGGGGGGATGGGGAAGTATGCTTTTATTCTTTAAAACAGGATAAGGTTATTTACAAATACTCATGCGGCTGGATACCGGAAGAAATAGTAATGGAAAAAGCAGGGTCATCTTACACTTTTTACTTCTCCTATTACAGATGCGGAGGGATAGAAAAGAAAACAATCAACCTTGATGAGATAAGGAAAAACCGGAAGAAAGATTGACTTTTGAAAGAATACTTTTAAACCACTTTGTTTTGAGGCTGTGCGGTGGTGATTTCTTTTTTTCCGGAGGTTGATGTTTTATCTGAAAATTATTTGTTGACAGGGGAGAGTTTATTGCTATACTTTTACAGTGAAATTTTTATGAGGGAGAGGTATGTTTGACCAACTTACCGACAAGTTAAACAACGCATTCAGGAAAATAAAAGGCGTCGCAAGGATTACCGAAAGAAATATTGAGGAGCCTTTAAGAGAAATTAGAATGGCTCTTCTTGAAGCCGACGTTAACTATAAGATTGTAAAAGAGTTTACCAATAGGGTTAAAGAAAAGGCTCTTGGCGCCGATGTTTCAAAGGCTTTGAATCCCGGCCAGCAGTTTGTAAAAATTGTCCACGACGAATTGGTAAAGGTTTTGGGAGAAGAAGCCGAAGATTTGAAACTTGACCCGAAGAAAACCAACGTGATTATGATGGTTGGTTTGCAGGGTTCGGGTAAAACAACCTCTTCCGGAAAACTTGCCGCGTATTTGAAAAAGCAGGGATTTTTTCCGCTTCTTGTTCCCGCAGACGTTTACAGGCCTGCGGCTATTGAGCAGTTGAAGGTTGTGGGCAAGGCTGTAAATGTCCCTGTTTTTGATATTGGGGATGACAGAAATCCCGTATCAATTGCCAAAAAGGCTGTAAAAGAGGCAAAAGACAAAGGTTTCAACGTTGTTATTATAGATACTGCGGGAAGGCTTCACATTGACGAAGAGTTGATGAAGGAGTTGAAGGAGATAGAGAAGGCTGTCAATCCCGACGAGATTCTCTTCACCGTTGATTCAATGACAGGTCAGGATGCGGTAAAATCCGCAGCCGCTTTTGACAAAGAGTTGCCTTTGACAGGCGTTGTTTTGACCAAACTTGACGGTGATGCGAGAGGCGGCGCAGCATTGTCGGTAAAATACGTTACTGGCAAGCCTATTAAATTTGTGGGTATTGGGGAAAAATACGAAGACTTTGAAAAGTTTCACCCCGACAGAATGGCATCAAGAATTTTGGGTATGGGAGACGTGCTTTCCCTTATTGAGAAGGCGGAAGAGGTTGTTGACAAGAAAAAAGCGGAAGAGTTGCAGAAAAAGATAGCCAAAGACCAGTTTACCCTTGAAGATTTTAGAGACCAGTTGCTTCAATTGACAAAGATGGGTTCAATGGAAAAGATTCTTGGTATGATTCCGGGAATGAGTCAGATAAAAAATGCCCAAAAGATGATGGACGATAAAAAAATCGCACACCTTGTTGCGATTATAAATTCAATGACTCCCAAAGAGAGAAGAAATCACCAGATTATTAACGGAAAGAGAAGAAAAAGGATAGCGAGGGGAAGCGGAAGGCCTGTGCAGGAAGTTAATCAGTTGTTGAAGCAGTTTGTGCAGATGAAAAAGATGATGAAAAAGTTGTCAAACCCTTCCTTTCTTGGTAAAATGAAAAACCTGAAAAAGTTAAGGAATATGAATTTTCCTTTTTAATAAATGGAGGTGGAAACGAATGATAGCGATTAGATTGAAGAGGATGGGAAAGAAGAAAAACCCTTTTTACAGAATTGTAGTTTCCGAGGACGATTACAGACCGACAGGAAGGTTTGTTGAGCAAATCGGTTATTACAATCCCATGACAGACCCTGCCGACGTTAAGATTGACGTTGAAAAGGCAAGGAAATGGCTTAAAGAAGGAGCAAGGGTTTCCCATACCGTTCACACATTGTTTAAAAAACACAACGTTTACTAATTTTGCCTTAGGTAAGGTGCCCTGTTAAAAGTTAAGGAGGAAGGATATGAAAGATTTGTTGTTAGCTATTGCTAAGGCTTTGGTTGACCACCCGGATAGTGTTGAGGTAAACGAGGTTGAAGGAGCGCAGACAACTGTGCTTGAACTTAAAGTGGCTCCTGAGGATTTAGGTAAAGTAATCGGAAAGCAGGGAAGAACTGCCAGGGCAATCAGAACAATTCTCAATGCCGCAGGCATGAAGTTGAAAAAGAGATTTGTTCTTGAAATTTTAGAGTAATCGTTTTTTGTAAATGAAGGTTGAATACCTTACCATAGGCAAGATTGCGAGACCACAGGGAAATAAAGGGGAAGTCATAGTAAACATTGAAACCGACTTCCCCTCTCGTTTTTTTGACGCCGATTTTCTTCTTGTAAAAACCGAAAATCAAACTCTTAAATTAAAAGTTTTAAACGCAAGAAACCATAAGGGAAGGGTTGTAATCAAGTTTGAAGGCTACAACTCTATAAACGACGCCGAAACTTTGAGAGACGCGGAAATTATTATTCCCGAAAGCGAAAAGAAGGAAGAGGAAGACTACTTTTATTATCATCAACTTGAAGGTTTGGATGTTGAGTCTGTTGACGGCGAAGAGGTCGGCAGGGTAAATTCCGTTATTGTAATTGACGGGCAAAACGACGTGCTTGAAGTGAAAGACAAAGACGGAAGGGACATTCTTATCCCGTTTGTAAAGGATATCTGCGTTGACGTTGACCTTGAAGAGGGTTTAATAAAAGTCAATATGCCGGATGGGTTAAAAGAAGCAAATTTTGTGAAAGAAAAAACGAAAAAAAGGCATTACGGCAAAAAGACTCAGAAAAAAGACAAGGAATAATTCAAATGGAAACTCCCCCGCAAAATCCCGTTGTAAAATTCAAGGTAATAACCATTTTCCCCGATTTTTTCAAGCCTATGCTTGAATACGGGATTTTTTCACGGGCTTACAAAAAGGGATTGATTTCTTTTGAGGCAATTGATTTAAGGGATTTTGCGACGGACAATTACAAATCCGTTGATGACGAGCCTTACGGCGGGGGAAGCGGAATGGTTTTTAAGCCTATTCCGCTTGGAAAGGCTATAAAAAAGGCTAAAAGCAAAAAGGATACAAAGGTTGTTTACCTCACCCCTTCGGGGAAGGTTTTTAATTCCGACATGGCGAAAGAGTTGGCAAAGGAAGAGGAAATTGTATTTATCTGCGGAAGATACGAGGGTATAGACCAGAGAATAGTTGATTTATACGTTGACTATGAGATTTCAATAGGGGATTATGTTATTTCAGGTGGGGAGATTGCCGCAATGACTGTAATTGACGCTGTTGCAAGGCATGTTGAGGGAGTTGTAAAGGAGATGGATTCGGTGGTTAAGGATTCTTTTTACGACGGGCTTCTTGACTATCCCCATTACACAAGGCCTGAAACCTATAACGGATTAAAAGTCCCCGAAGTTTTGTTAAGCGGAGACCACAAAAGGATTGAGTTATGGCGAGAGAAAATGAAATTGGTGGAAACTTTGACAAAGAGGCCGGACTTGCTGGAAAAGGCGAAGTTAAACGAAACGCAGAAGAAACTGCTCAAAGAGATAAAACAGCAATTGAGAAAACTAACCTGATTTACATCGCCCTTCTTCACTATTTGATTAAAAAAAGAGACGGCTCTTTGGGTTTTACCTCTATTACAAATTTGGATATTCACGATGTCGCAAGGCTTTCAAAAACCTTTGAATTGGGAAAATTCTTTGTTGTTTCCCCGGTTGAATCCCAGAAAGAGCACGCAAAAGCAATAATAGAGCATTGGACGAAAGGATTTGGTTCAACCTATAATCTGTTCAGAAGGCAGGCTTTTGAAAAGGTTGAGATAAAAGACACGCTTGAAGACTGTGTTGAAGCGATAAAAACCGAGACGGGAAGGGAGCCTGTAATAGTCGGGACGGCGGCAAAAAGAATTTTTAACAAAATTATTGATTATTCCGATGTATGTGATAAAATGCTATCCGCTGGCTTTCCTGTGCTTCTTGTATTCGGCACGGGATGGGGGCTTCACGAGGATGCGGCAAACAAATGCCATTACTTCCTTGAACCGATTGAAGGGGTTGGCGATTACAACCATCTTTCGGTAAGAAGCGCAGTAACCATTACGGTTGATAGAATAGTTAGAAAACTTTTATATAAGGAGAGATGAAATGGACATCATTCAGGAATTTGAGAAAAAGCAGTTGAGAAACGACATCCCTCAGTTTAAGCCGGGAGATACCTTGAAGGTTTACGTTAAGGTTAAAGAGGGAGAAAAGGAAAGAATCCAGATTTTTCAGGGATTGTGCATTGCAAGGAAGCACGGCGGATTGAGAGAAACCTTTACCGTAAGAAAGATTTCTCAGGGTGTTGGCGTTGAGAGAATTTTCCCTCTTCATTCGCCTTTTATTGAGAAGATTGAAGTTATTAGAGTAGGTAGAGTTAGAAGAGCAAAACTTTACTACATCAGAGAGAAAATCGGTAAAAAGGCAAGAATTAAAGAGAAAAAGACTTGGTAAAGCAATTTTGAAAAAGTTTCAAATACGCCCCGAGTTTTCGGGGCTTTTTTTATGCTTGTTTTTTGATGGCTAAACCTTCTGATTTTTCCAAACATCGGGTTTGTTTTACTCTTTTTGTTATTACCCGAATGTTTGTGATAAGTGTCTTTCTCTGCCTTGTTTTCCTTGACAAAAGGGGAAAAACCTTTAAAATTTGTGAAGTACTGGTATTGGTGTGTTTGCCAACATGCGGAAGTGGCGGAATTGGCAGACGCGCTAGACTTAGGATCTAGTGTCTTTCGGCGTGGGGGTTCGAGTCCCCCCTTCCGCACCAAATCCTTTGAAAAAATTAACTTTAAGGAGATTTAGATGGATAAAAAGATTGAAGTAAAGAATTCGGTAGTAAAAGAGGGCGTGTTAAACATTCCTTTCAGTGAACTTGAAAACGAGTATAAGACAATAGTTGAGGAGTATAGAAAGGCTGCAAATATTCCCGGTTTCAGAAAGGGGAAAGCGCCTTTTTCAATAGTTGAGGGAAGGTTTAAATATGAAATTGAGAGAGAACTTTTAAAATACATTGTGGACAAATATTACCAAGACGTGAAAAAAGACGCCGGCAACACCGTTTACGAGCATTTAAGCGAATACACTTTCAATAAAAACGACGGCGCGAAACTTAAATTTTACTTTGAGGTTATGCCCGAAATAGACGATATTCCCCTTGAAACGCTTGAAGTAAAAATCAAGAAGGAAAAAGAGGTAAACATAGACGAAGAAGTTGAAAAAGTTTTGGAAGATTTGAGAAACAAATACGCAAAAGTAAAGCCTGTTGAGGACAGGGATACGGTTGAAAAAGGCGACATTGTCAATATGAAAATTTATGCCGAAGACCAAGAAGGCAAAACTCTTTTTGACAATGAAAATTTTGAACTTGAAGTAAACCCCGAAAACGATGATATGTGGAAGCCTCTTGCTGAAAAATTGATTGGGCTTAAAAAAGGCGAAGAGTCAAAGTTTGAGATTGAATTTCCCGATGACGAAAAATACAGCGCTTTTAAAGGAAAAAAAGTGAACTTTACAGTTGAGGTTAAGTCCATAAGCGTGAAAGAGTTGCCTGAATTGAACGATGAATTTGCGAAAACCTTGAATTTTGATTCTGTTGACGCGCTTAAAAAAGACATTAAGGAAAGCATTGAAAAAAGGCTTAAAGAGGTTAGAAGGGAAGAAAAAATCCACAACTTTTTTGAAAAACTGTTTTCAGAGGTTGACATTCCCGTGCCCCCGGTTTACGTAAGGGAAGAGGCAAAGAGAATGATTCAGGATTATTTGAGAAACTTGGGTTAT
>JAMOUY010000108.1 GCA_027067895.1 Acidobacteriota bacterium | reverse complement strand
CCAGTATTACATGGCTGCAGTTGATAATGTCAAGAGAATGATTGTTCTTTCCAAACTTGCTGAAATGAACAACATTGATGTAAGCGAAGAGGAATTGGACGAATTTTTAAAGCCCTTTGTCCCCCAATTCGGCGAAAACGCAACCCTTGAATCTGTTAAATTCAGGCTTGACGAAGAGGGACAGTTGGAAGACATAAAAGAATCTTTGAAAAGGGAAAAAGCGCTTGACTTAATTCTTGAAAAAGCGAAATTTGTTGAAGTAAGCGAAGAGGAAATGGAGAAAGAGCACAAAGAAAGAGTTGAAAAGATGAAGAAAATGCTTGAAGAGAAAACGGAAGAAATGAAAAAAGAAAGAGAAGCGAAGGAAAAAAAGGATAAAAAGACAAAAAAAGATAAAAACAAAAAAGACAAATCTTCCGACAAAGGGGAAGAGGAGGCAAAATAATGCTTATACCGATGGTAATTGAACAAACGGGAAGGGGAGAAAGAGCGTACGACATCTATTCCCGTCTGTTAAAAGACAATATTATTTTTCTTGGCACGCCTATTGACGACAACGTGGCAAACCTTGTAATTGCCCAATTGTTGTTTTTGGAAGCGGAAAATCCGGATAAAGACGTTTACCTTTACATAAACTCTCCCGGAGGCTCTGTTTCAGCAGGGCTTGCTATTTACGATACAATGCAGTTTATAAAACCCGACGTGACAACAATTTGTATAGGCCAAGCCGCATCAATGGCCGCCGTATTGCTCGCAGGCGGAACAAAGGGAAAAAGGTTTGCCCTTCCCAATTCAAGGATACTCATCCATCAGCCTATGGGCGGAATGCAGGGACAGGCTTCCGATATTCAAATCCACGCAAACGAAATAATCAGAATTAAAAAACTGTTAAACGAAATCCTTGCAAAACATACCGGACAGCCTGTTGAAAAGATTGAAAAGGACACCGACAGGGATTATATTATGAGCGCTCAGGAGGCGCTTGAATACGGCATTATTGACAAAATAATTTCAAGGAACGAATAATGGGAGACAAAACAAAGTATTACAGAACAAAAGCGGTTTGTTCCTTCTGCGGAAGAAGCGAGGGAGAAGTGGGCAAACTTATACAGGGAGACAATTCCTACATTTGCGACAACTGTGTTGAACTTTGCAACGAAATTTTGACAAAAGACAAAAAGCAAAGTTATACCGAAAGAAAAAGAGAACTTCCCAAGCCTGCCGAAATCAAGGCTTTCCTTGACAAATACGTTATCGGTCAGGACGAAGCGAAGAAAAAACTATCCGTTGCTGTTTACAATCATTACAAAAGAATTCTTTACGAAGATACAAAAGACAAAGACGACAAGTTTGAGATTGAAAAAAGCAATATTCTAATGATTGGCCCCACGGGAACGGGAAAAACCCTTTTAGCCCAGACGCTTGCAAAATTCCTTGACGTGCCGTTTGCGATTGCGGACGCCACAACCCTGACGGAGGCGGGATACGTCGGCGAAGACGTTGAAAACATTCTTTTAAGGCTTATTCAGGCCGCCGATTTTGACGTAAAAAGGGCTGAAAGGGGAATAATCTTTATTGACGAGATTGACAAAATAGGAAGAAAAAGCGAAAATCCCTCAATTACCAGAGACGTTTCCGGAGAAGGCGTCCAGCAGGCTTTGTTAAAGATTGTTGAAGGCACCGTTGCAAACGTGCCGCCTCAGGGGGGAAGAAAGCACCCCTATCAGGAGTTTATACAGATTAATACAAAAAACATACTCTTTATCTGTGGCGGGGCTTTTGTCGGGCTTGACAAAATAATTGCGTCAAGGCTTGGCAAAAAAATTGTCGGTTTTAAAACCGTTGAGGGAAGAAAAAAAGCCGAGGTTTCAAAAGACGAAATAATCAAGTATGTTATGAGCGAAGACATAATCAAATACGGTCTTATTCCCGAACTTGTGGGAAGGCTTCCTGTTATAACCGTTTTGCACGACCTTGACAGAGATGCATTGAAAAAAATCCTTGTTGAGCCTGAAAATTCGCTTGTTAAACAGTATAAAAAAATCTTTGAAATGGACGGAATTGAACTTGAAATACTTGACGACGCCCTTGACGAAATTGTTGACGAGGCTATAAGAAGCAAATTGGGGGCAAGGGGATTGAGGCAGATAATGGAAGAGGTTATGTTTGAGTATATGTTTGAAGCGCCGTCTAAAAAAGGCTTGAAAAAGGTTGTAATTGATGCCGCACACGTAAAATCCATCCTTGAAAAGAAGAAAATAGGATAAAAATGGAAAAAATCAAATACCCTGTTTTTGCGTTTGACAATACGGTTTTTTTCCCCGAAGTGGAAGATGACATTATCCTTGAAAGCGATTTTAACAAAAAAGCCTTTGATTACGCAAAAGAAAGCGGGCTTGACCCTGTAATTCTTCTTATAAAGGAAGACAGTCTTATTACTTCCGCTACGGATTTTTATACCGTAGGGACAAGGGTGAAAATTATAAACTCTCTTACCGAATCTTCCGGGGATACTCTTCTTGTGAGCATAAAAGGGGAAAAACTTTTTAATGTTCATCATGTTGAAAAAAAAGACGGGTTTTTTGTGTGCGAAGGAGAGGAAATTGACATCAAGGACGGATACGATTTGCTTAAAGCGGTTAACTATGTGCGGAAAATAAGGCTTTTAATGAAGAAAAAGGCGTTGATTCTAAAAAACGAATTTGTTTTAAAATATGTAAAAAAAGCCACAAGAAACACGAATAATCCTCAGGTTTTTGTAAACAATTTGATTTTTGCCCTTAAACTTCCGCCTCAGGAAAAGCAACTTCTTCTTGAAACCTTTAACACCGAATTTAGGCTGAAAAAGGTTTACGAATATCTGAAAAACAGGGTTGATAAGTTTAAATACGAAAAGGACATTGACAAAAGGGTTAGAAAAAATATAGAGGAAAGCCAGAAAAGGTTTTACTTAAACGAAAAACTTAGGGCAATTAAAGAAGAATTGGGATACGACGGAGCAAACGAACTTGAAAAATTGAAGGAAAAAATTAAAGAAGCGGGGATGAGCAAAGAAGCCTTTGAAAAGGCAATGGAAGAGGTGAAAAGGCTTGAGACAATGAATCCCGCTTCGGCAGAAGCCTCTGTTGCAAGAACCTATATTCAATGGCTTATTGACGTGCCGTGGAAGAAAAAAACAAGGGACAACCTTGACATTCAAAGGGCGAGAAAAATACTTGACAGAGACCATTACGGTTTAAGCGACGTAAAGGAAAGGATAATTGAATTCCTTGCGGTTAGAAAACTGAACAAAACCAAAAGAAATCCTATAATCTGCTTTGTCGGGCCTCCCGGAGTCGGAAAAACTTCTCTTGCAAAGGCTATTGCCGAATCAATAGGCAGAAAGTTTGTAAGAATGTCTTTGGGCGGAGTTAGGGACGAAGCGGAAATCAGGGGACACAGAAGGACTTACATCGGGGCAATACCGGGAAGAATTATCTATTTAATGAAAAAGGCGGGGACAATTAACCCCTTAATGCTTTTGGACGAAATTGACAAACTGTCTTCCGATTTCAGGGGAGACCCTTCAAGCGCGCTTCTTGAAGCACTTGACCCGGAGCAGAATTCCCACTTTGTTGACCATTATCTTGACGTTGACTATGATTTGTCCAAAGTGTTTTTTGTTTTAACCGCAAACGTGCTTGACACAATTCCTGCGCCTTTAAGGGACAGGTTTGAGATTATACGCATTCCCGGATACACCTTTAACGAAAAACTTGAAATAGCGTTAAGGCATTTA
>JAMOUY010000107.1 GCA_027067895.1 Acidobacteriota bacterium | reverse complement strand
AGGCGGTTTCATCGTTAACACCCTTGCCCCTGTCCTTAACCTTAATTACAAGTTTTCCGTCAAAGTAAAAGGGGTTGCCTTTAATTTCAGGCGGGACTTTGTCAATAAAAACACCGATTTTACCCAAACGGTAATAATCCGCAGATATTGTTTTTTTGTTTTTGTCAAATTCATCCCCGATAAAAAACCATTTGCGGGTAAATTTGTTAAAAAAGTAAATGCCGTATGTTTTGTCAAATTTTTCCAAGGAAATTGAATACCTGACTTTCTTTATAAATTCGTTTTCCCTCTCAAACCTGAAAAAACTTCCCTCAACGGGAATGAGAAATCCTTTGAAAGTTTTTTCTTTCCAAACCCTTACAAGCCTTTTTTTCCCGTTTATCCCCTTTACCCTAACCGTAAGTTTTCCAAATTTATATTCACTTTCTTCCCTGCTATAAGGAAAAATTGCGTAATTGCCGAAAAGCACAATTCCGTCCCAATTTTCTGCAAAAACAACCTTTTTCCCGTTTAAAGCGGCAAGCGGGGAAAAATCGGCAGGAATAGTCGGCGCTTTCTCATACTTAAAACTTCCTTCCAAAATTGAACAGTTTTCGTGAAAATCGCAGACAACAATTTTCATTTCGTTTATCCCTTTTTTGAACGGATAGTAATCGCTGCCGTTTAAAACACTCAAACCGCAACCGTCAATCTCAAACAGATTGTAAAAGTAAACCGTGGGAGAAAGGGAAGTGTCTTCAAAATCGTAAACACAGCAACTTTGCTTAAAAGTATCAAAGGAAAATTTTTCGGGAAAATATGAAAAAACCGGTTTCCCGTTTAAATAAAATTTTATACTTTTCACCGACACCTTGCTTCTTCCCGCTTTGTCGTAAACGTTTAAAGCAAACAAGACATTCCCCGAAACTGAAAAATCAAGCAGAAAAAATCTGTTTTTATCTTTTTTCACCGCTTTGACATAGCCTTCTCTAAATTTTCCGTTAAAGCGGGAAAACACATCCTGAGGAATAACCTTTAAAGAGACAATACGCGGATAGGATGTATCAAACCTCATATCAAAACCGTATTTTGACGCATCAACCGGATTGTTTGCATAGTCCCTCAACTCAAAATGAAGATGGGGAAGACCTGCGCCAGATTCCCCGGAATAGCCTATAATTTCTCTCTTTTTTACCTTGATTTTTTTCTGCAAAATAATAACCCCGGGATATTTTGTTTTCCTCTTTTTTTTGTAATCATCGGCAATTTTTTGAATTTTTTTGTTAAATTTTTTCAAATGTCCGTAAACGGAAATAAGTTTTTTTCCGGGATGCTTTACGTAAACAACATTGCCGTATCCTCTTTTTTTCACCTTAATCATGTAAACAAATCCGTCGTCAAAGCACTTAACAGGAAGCCCCGTTTTCCCTTCCGTTGACAAATCAAACCCTGAATGAATGTGGTTAAACCTGTATTCCCCGAATGTGCCGGTAATTCCGTTGTTTTTAAACAAAGGCCAGTAAGCAAGCAAGGCAATTGCAATCAAATGCTTCATAGCCCGTACCTTGAAAGTTTTGACAGAAGGGTTTTGTAATTCATTTTCAATTCTTTTGCAACCGCAAGCCTGTTTCCCTTATGCTTTTTAAGGTAAAACGACAGCAGTTTTTTCTCAAATTCTTCCGAATAGTCCTTGAAATCTTTATCGGGAAAAATCTGAATGTCAATTCTGTCCGAATACTGCTCTTTTCCGTCGTCAAAAACAATCTTTCCCAAGATAACCCACTTCTCAACAAGGTTTTTCAACTCCCTGACATTGCCTTTCCATTCTCTTTTTTTAAGTTTTTCCAAAATTTCGTCCGTTAAAATCAAAGGCTCTGCGTTCATTTCTTCCGAAACTTTTTGCATAAAGTAATCGGCAAGAACGGGAATATCCTCAACCCTTTCCCTCAAAGAAGGCATATTAACCGTAAAAGACGCTATTCTGTGGTACAAATCCTCTCTGAATAAGCCTTTCTCAACCATTGCTTTCAAATTCCTGTTTGTTGCAAAGATAAACCTCACATCGGATTTTAAAAAATCCTCTCCCCCTACTCTCTGATATTCCCCGCTTTCAACAAGCCTTAAAATCTTCGGTTGAAGGGGCAAAGGCAAATCCCCTATTTCGTCAAAAAACAAAGTCCCGCCTTCCGCCAATTCAACCAAACCCTTTTTTGAGTTTTGCGCGCCTGTAAAAGCGCCTTTTGAATAGCCGAAAAGTTCGGATTCAAAGAGATTTTCCGGAATGGCGGAAGAGTTTACCGCAACAAAGCCTTGATTTTTTCTCGGCGAATTTGCATGGATAAACCTTGCCATCAACTCTTTACCCGTCCCGCTTTCCCCGGTTATCAACACAGGCATATCGCTTTCCGCATATTTTTTCCCAAGGGAAAGGGTGTTTTTAAAAACAAGGCTTTCGCCTAAAAAATCAAATGTCTGCCTTCCCGTTTCAATCTTTCTCTTCAAAGAAATCGTCTCTTCGGCTTTTTCTATCAAAACAGAAAGAAAGTTTAAGTCAAGAGGTTTGGGAATAAAGTCAAAGGCACCTTTCTTCATAGCCTCAACGGCGGTTGGAATATCCCCGAAGGCTGTCATAATTATCACTTCGCTTTCGGGACACTTTTCCTTAACAACGGATAAAAAATCTATCCCGCTTTTTCCCGGAAGTCTCAAATCGCAAAGCACAATATCGGGGTAATGGACAAGGTGCTTTTCCGCATCTTCGGCGGATTCCGAAGAAAAAACATAGTATTTTCCGCCTAAAAACTCTTCAAGCATTTCCCTTAAACTCTGCCTGTCCTCAACAATCAAAACCCTTGTCATATCCTTACCACTACCTCGGTGCCTTTGTTTTCTTCGGAATTTACCTCAATAACTCCGTT
>JAMOUY010000106.1 GCA_027067895.1 Acidobacteriota bacterium | reverse complement strand
ATTATTTTCAAACACCCGGAAAACAAACCGATTTTCTGGAATGAAAACGCCATAAAAATGCTTTCTGAATGCACTCAAATAGAAAACCATCAAGATTTATGGACGTTTTTGGACAAAACACAAAAAGACAAAAAACAACCTTATCAATTAAAGGTAAAAGACAAAATACTTGAATACAATGTCTATACAACCGAAAATTACAAATGGGCTTTTTTAAAGGATATTACCGAACAAAAAAGGCTTGAATCCATTGCGGAAGAAATGAATTACATAGAAAATCTGTCAAATATCTTCTCTTCAATAAGGCACGAAATCACAAATCCTTTGATTACCACAAAGATAAGTTTGTCAATTTTAAAGAAAAAACTGTCTTCGGCACCGCCGGAAGAGAAAATGAAATACATTGAAAGAATTGAAGAATCTCTAAACAGAATGGAAAAACTCATTTCCTCGCTTAAAACTTTCAGTATCTTCAACGAATTTGAATTGGAACCCACAGAGATAAACGATTTTATCAGAAAAGAAGAACACTTTATAAACCCATACATTGAGGAAAACGATATAAACCTGATTTTGCAACTTTCAGAAAAACCGCTATTTATCAATGCTAATTTAGCCGCATTGAGACAAATTTTTCTAAATATAATCTTTAACGCGGTTGACGCTACGGCAGGAAAAGAGGAAAAAATAATAAAAATATCCACAGAACAATCAAGGAACAAAGTGATAATAAAAATTTCAAACAACGGAGAGAAAATTCCGGAAAAGAACTTAAACAGAATTTTTGAACCTTTTTTTACCACAAAGGAAAAAGGGACCGGCTTGGGAATGGCAATTGTCAAAAAATTTGTTACAATGATGAAAGGAACAATAGATGTTGAATCAAATTCTCAGGAAACTTCATTTATCCTGACATTTGAACGACAAACAAAGGAGCCGTTATGAAACACAATATTTTAATAGTTGACGATGAAAAAGATTTAACCGAAAGCCTAAAAGAAGGACTTAAAGAGATTGAAAAAGATTGGGAAATTTTCACCGCGGGAAACGGGAAAGAAGCAATGAAAGTATTGGAAAAAACCCCCATAGACATCATGGTAACTGATTTAAAAATGCCTGAAATGGACGGCTTTCAATTAATCACCTATGTTTCAAATTTCTATCCAGAACTGCCTGTTATTGTTATGAGCGCCCATGCAACGGAAGAAACTTTAAAAGAATTGGAAAAAATGAAAATTGAACTTTTTATAGGAAAAGACTTTACATTAGAATCTCTTCATTCCAAAATCGCTTCCACTCTTGAACAAGTGGCATTCGGATTTGTAAAAGGCATAAATATAGTCTCTTTTATGCAACTAATTGAATTGGAACAAAAAAGTTGCACTTTATTTATTTCAAAAGGCAAAGAAAAGGCAACTTTATGCTTCAAAAAAGGCGAACTTTACGACGCGGAATTGGGCGATTTAAAGGGAGAAAAGGTTTTGCTTGAAATTATTCCTTGGAAAAACACAATAATTGAAATAAAAAACCGCTGTCCCGCCAAAGAGAAAAAAATAGAATTAGGACTGAAACACCTGATTATGGAAGCATTGAGGCTTCAAGACGAAGAAGAAAACAAAAAATAAGTTTGAAATTTAACAAAAAATTACAAGAAACATATAATTTTCTTTTCAAAACATTGCAAAAAAATTTATTCTATTTCAACATACTCAATATCTTCAATTGCAAAAAGACGTTTCATTTCATTTACGGATAGAATTCTTTTCTTTTTCAGTTTTTCCAAAAAGATTTTGTCCCTTTCCAAATCGGACGAAGGGAAAAAACCCACAAGAGAAAAAATAAAAGAGGGGACAATTTCCTCATCAAAAAGCATTTCGCATTCAGTCAAAAACCCGTTTCCGTCAGTATGGAAAACAAAAATTCCGATATTGGAATTCAAAACAAACCAAGGTTTCTCAAAAAAACATTTCTTTTTTTCGGTTTTCAAAAAAACGGAAGAACAAATTGCATAATCGGTTTGATTGCATTTGCACCTGTCATAAACACGGTAATCTTCCAAAACATTTTCCCAAAATTGCAGAGAAACATTCATTTCAAGCAATCCGCAAGAAAAAGCAAACTCTTTTTTTTCGTTTTTTAAAAAAAAGTTCCTTTCAACCCGATAAACCTGAAAAATTAAAAAAGCGATAAAAGACTTCAATTCACAAAAAACAGCCATACAACCCTCCTAAAAAAAATTCACCGGATAGATTGTATGACTGTAAAACAGAAATAAATTTTACTTTAAAACTTACGGATACTCAACTTTTTTTATTAAACGTTAAACCTGAAATTTATTATGTCGCCGTCTTTTACAATATAATCCTTTCCTTCAAGCCTCAATACTCCCTTTTCTTTGCACTTTGCAAGGCTTTTTTCTTTAACAAAATCGTCGTAATGGACAACCTCAGCCCTGATAAATCCCCTTTCAATGTCGGAATGAATAGCGCCCGCCGCTTTCTGAGCATTTGTGCCTTCCTTAATAGTCCATGCGCGGCACTCGTCCTCTCCGACGGTGAAAAACGAAATCAAGCCAAGAAGGGAATAGGATTCTCTGATTATCAAATCCCTTGCAAGCGTTTTAATTCCGTACTCTTCCATAAACATCTCTTTGTCTTCGTCGTCAAGACGGGAAATCTCTTCCTCAATCTTGCCTGAAATAGCAACAGCCTTAACACCTTCCTTGCTTCCGTAAACTTCCCGAAATTTATCCAAATACCCTTTCCCGTCGTCTCCCTCGTCCGTATTGAAAACCACAAGCACGGGTTTTAAGGTAAGAAACTGAAATCCCCTAATCTGTTTTAATTCAAGATGGTCAAAGCCAACCTCTCTCAAAGGTGTCAGGTTTTCAAGCGCTTCCCT
>JAMOUY010000105.1 GCA_027067895.1 Acidobacteriota bacterium | reverse complement strand
AAAAACCTCAACCGCAAGAATTTACGCAAAAGCCTTAAACTGCAAAAACGGCCCCACCGCTGAGCCATGCCTTGAATGCGAGCAGTGCAAAGAGATTGCCGAGGGTAGGGATATTGACGTTATGGAGATTGACGCAGCCTCAAACAAAGGGGTTGACGATATAAGAAATTTAAAGGAAATTGTGCAGTATCCCCCGGTAAGGGACAGGTTCAGGGTTTTCATTATTGACGAAGTGCACATGCTTTCAACCCATGCCTTTAACGCTCTTTTGAAAACCATTGAGGAACCACCATCATACGTCGTTTTTATACTTGCAACAACCGAGCCTCACAAAATTCCTGCGACAATAAGGTCAAGGTGTCAGATTTTTGAGTTTAAGAAAATTCCCCCTTTGAAAATTGTGGAGCATTTGAAAAAAATATGCGAAAAAGAGGGAATTGACATTGATGAAGACGCCTTGAAGTTGATTGTTGACGCATCTGAGGGAAGCATGAGGGATGCCCAAAGTCTGCTTGACCAGATAATCTCCTTCACAGGCGGGAAGATAAGGGAAGAGGACGTGTCGGTTGTTTTGGGAGTGCCCGATTCAACCGTTTTTTTTGATATTTTCAGGGCTATTGTTGAGGACAATGCAAAAGGTATTGTTGACATACTTGACAAACTTGAAGACAGAAACACCGATTTCGTAAAGTTTGTTTTAAGGCTTGGCGAGTTTTTTAACAGCCTTCTCCATGCGGTTGTAAGCGGAAATAAGGGTTTTCTGCCTGAAAGTTTGAGGGATAAGAAATTTTCGGTTGAAGATATAATCAGGTATTTAAACGTAATACTGCAAAACGAAAGGTTTGTAAGGGACGCCTTTAATCCGAGGATTGCGGTTGAACTTTTGCTTTTCAAGATGGTTTTTGCCTCAAAGGTTATGCCGATTTCCGAACTTCTTTCAAAAAAAAAACTAACAATTGAGAATAGAGAGAAATCCGAAAGCCACACACCGCACGCAGAAGAAGACAAAAGGGAAAATTCTTCTCAAAACTTAATTTCGGAAGAAAAAACAGAAGAAGAAAAGATTGCGGATTTTATTAAAAAAAGGTTTGAAAGCGAAGACAAACTTGCGCCTATTTTAAAAAAGGCTCAGATAATTTTTGAAGGACAGGATTTGATTAAAATTAAACTTCATGCAATACCGGATATTATAATAAGAAGCATTGAAAATATTTTAAAATCTCTTGAAGGCAATGTTTATATTCGTTTTAAAAAAAGATATTCGTTTTTGCTCGAAACCAAACAAGTTGTTTCTAAGGAAAAAGAAGAATTTTCCGGTGTTGAAAAGCATCCTTTGGTAAAATTTATTGTTGACGAATTTGAAGGAGAGATAAAGAAAATTCAATAAAACGGAGGAATTATGGCTGATATTAATTTTTTGATGAAACAGGCAAAAAAGATGCAACAAATGTTGCAGAAGAAACTTGAAGAGTTAAGAGTTGAGGCTTCAAGCGGCGGCGGGGCTGTTAAAGTTGTTTTAAACGGACACAAAGAAGTTGTTTCTTTAAAGATTGAGGACGATTCCCTTCTTGAAGACAAACAGATGGTTGAAGATTTGATTATTGCCGCATTGTCCGAAGGATATAAAAAGGTTGACGAAGAAATTGAATCTTCAATGAAGGGATTTGGCGGTTTGGGTTTTCCCGGTTTGTTTTAAAAATTTTTGATTTTGAAAATAAAAAAGGGAGGCATTTAGCCTCCCTTTTTTTATTAAAGACTTGTGAAAACTAATTAGTTAACAATGTCTTTTAATTTTTTTCCTGCTCTGAATCTTACAACTTTCTTTGCGGGAATTGTGATTTCTTTTCCAGTCTGGGGGTTTCTTCCCTTTCTTGCAGGTCTCTTAACAACTTCAAAAGTACCGAAACCAACGAGAGAAACCTTTTCACCCTTTTTTAAGAAGTCACTGATAGCACTGATAACTCCGTCAACAGCAGCAGCAGCCTTAACCTTTGAAAGACCGGTTTTCTCAGCAACAGCATTTACTAAATCAGTTTTGTTCATAATAGCCTCCTTCGTTATTTCACAAGTTTCCTTGTGAGATTTATGCATGTAATTACGGATTAATATTATTAGCAAACTCCTTTACTGTCAAGGAAAAATTTGACATACGGTGATTTTACTCATTCTCCATATTTAATTCATTTTTAACAACACGGTATTTGTATGTCTTTTTTCCGAAATTGTAAAAAAATATTTCTTTATTGTCTTTTTTCTTTTCAACCTTGTTTGGAAAGCCAAGTGCGGTAATAAGTTGAAGTTTGTGCATGCCGTCCATTATTTCGCCCCTTTTGGCATATTCCCAGTAAAATTGGTATATTTTTGATGTCTTTTTCACGGGGTTATAGTCAAGAAAATGGCGGTAAAATTCTTTTAAAGCAGAGTTTATGTCTTTAACATTGTCAAGCATAAGCACACGGTAAAGCGCCGAATCGCCGTTGTTTGACAGCAAAAAGTTTACGCTTTTTATTCCGGAAGACGGGTCTATTGAAATTTCAACGGCTTCAACCGTAAATTCGGTTAGATTTAAAACTCTTTTCCGTAAGCCGTTTTTCTCAACGCTTATGTTTCCTATGCTCCAAAATTTTTTGCCTTTCAGTGCTTCGGTAAGCAAAAAAGCCGCCATGTGTTCTTCAAGTATGTTGTCGCTTTCAAGTTTGTGCCATTTTTTTGTCCTTTTGTTGTATGCGGTTAGACTTACCTCAACACAGGCTTTGTCTTTGTCAATTTCTCCTTTAATTTCAATCTTTTCCTTTTTCCATTTGGGTTTTTTCTTAAAAGATTCTTTTATTGTCCCGATTATCTGATTTTTTCTTCTCTTGATTTTGAATGTTTTTTCACCTTTAATGGTTTTTGAATTCTGGTCTATTGTGAAATTAGAAACGCCGTAGTGTTTTTCCGAATAGGAAATCAATTCTTTTGCAAATGAGTCAAAGAGGTTTTGTTTGTTTTTTATGTCAACGCAGATTGTCCCTGCGTGTAAATTCAAGGTTGTCAGAAAAATCGCAACGGCAAAAATTAAAATTTTTTTCATTATTTCTCCTTCTTAATCAATTCCTTCATCTCTCTTACCGCTTTTTCAAGGCCGACAAATATAGCCCTTGCAATTATTGCGTGTCCGATGTTTAATTCCTCAATTTCGGGAATTTGCGCTATCGGTTTTACGTTTCTGTAATTTAATCCGTGTCCGGCCGCAACCTTTAATCCGGATTTTGCGGCAAGCCTTGCGGCGTTTTTTATTTTTTCAAGTTCGTTTTCAATTTGTCTTTCGCTTTCCGCTTCTGCGTATTTTCCCGTGTTAATTTCAATTATGTCCGCGTTTAGTTTAATGCATCTTTTTATCTGCTCGTTGTCGGGGTCAACAAATATGGAAACTTTTATATTGTGGGACTGATATTCTTTGATTAAGGTTTTTAAAATGCTTTGGTGAAGAATTACGTCAAGTCCGCCTTCCGTTGTGATTTCTTCTTTTTTTTCAGGCACCAAGGTTACGCTGTACGGCTTTACCCTGCACGCAATTTCAAACATTTCGGTTGTTGTTGCCATTTCAATGTTAAGTTTTGTTTTTATGAATTTTGCCAAAAGTTCAACGTCTCTTTCCTTAATATGCCTTCTGTCTCCCCTTAAATGGACGGTAATCCCGTCTGCCCCGGCAAGTTCGGACAAAACCGCCGCATAAACAGGGTCGGGGATATCAATTTTTCTCGCCTCTCTAACCGTAGCGACATGGTCAATGTTTACTCCAAGCCTTGTCATTTTAAACCTCCGTTTTATTGAAAAATTCTTTGATTATTTTTTCGCATTGCTCTATTTTTTCTTTGTCTTTTCCTTCAATCAAAATTCTCAAAAGGTTTTCCGTTCCAGAATATCGCGGGAAAAACCTTCCTTCATTTTCCAAAATTTCTTCAACTTTTTCTTTCAATTGCTCAAATCCTTTTATGTTTTCAAACGGGACTTTTTCCTTAACGGGAATATTTATCACTTTTTGGGGAAAAAGAGGGTAGTTTTCGGTTAGGTTTTTTAAAGCAATGTTTTCTTTGTTGAAAAGTTCAAGCATTTTCAGGTAAACGGCAAAACCGTCCCCCGTATGGTTTAAATCGGAAAGAATGATGTGTCCCGACGTCTCTCCGCCTAACGAAGCATTTATTTCCTTCATCTTTTCCCTTACAAATTTGTCTCCCACAGGCGTTCTTTCAAATTGAATATTCCTGTTTTTGCAGAAAATCTCAACAGCCATGTTTGTCATTACCGTGCCAACAAGTTTTTTTATTTTAAGTTTGTCGGCAAGAAACATAAGGATTATATCGCCGTTTACAATGTTTTCGTTTTCGTCCTTTGCCATTATTCTGTCTCCGTCTCCGTCAAAGGCAAATGAGTTTTTTCTTATAAATTCCGGTTTTGCGGCGCCGCATTTGAAATTTATGTTTTTTCCGTTTGGGTTTGTGTTGTAAGGCTGAAAATCAATGCCGTATTTTTCCGAAGCGAATTTGATAAAGAGCGATGTTGCACCGTTTGCGCAGTCAACCGGATAGGTTTTTGATATTGATTTTATTGAAATCTTTTCGGCAATGCGCAGAAGGTATTTTTCCGTTAAGTCTTTGTTGAAAATCAATTGGTTTTTTAAAAAATTTTCAATCTTTGGTTTTATTTTGCTTTGGAAAAATTCTTTTTCAACCTCTTTTTCAATTGAAGTTTCAATCTTTTCGCCTTTGCCGTTGAAAAATTTCAATCCGTTGTCTTCAAAAGGATTGTGGGAAGCGGTAATCATTATTCCGCCGTCAAAGTTTTCCTTTACCGTGTATGCAAGCACGGGGGTAGGGACGCATCCTAAAATTTCGGAGTTTGAGTTTGCGTCTTTCAGCCCCGAAATAACCGCGTTTGCTATCCAAAGGGAAGATTCTCTCGTGTCCCAGCCGATTGCGATGTTTCTGTAATTGGTCTTTTTTGCGAAGATGTATGCAAGTTTGTAAACCTCTTCCGGGGTTATCGGGGAAATTCCCGCCTTTCCCCTAATTCCGTCCGTGCCGAAGAGTTTTTTCATTTAAAAACCCTCACGTTGACAAGTGAAGGAATTGTTTTGAATTTTACGTTGTTTTTTATTTCTTCGCTGTCTTTACCCGTGTAATCAATTTGAGGTGTTATAACGTAGTCTTTCGGTTTGGGTTTTAGATTTTTGCAGTCAATAAAAACCTTGATGTTTTTTCTTGAAACCCTTTCAACAAAACTCTTGGTGCCTTTAACCTGCACCGCTATTGTTTTCGGGTTTATCCAAACAGTGTGTTTTCCCGTGTTTGCCAAAGTTATCGGGATATTTTTAAACAGTTTAATCTTGTCTCTTTCACCGATAATCACCTTGACTTTTACATTTGGATTGGAAAGTATTTTTAAAAAGTTGGATTCCGGCATAACAACTGTTGTCGTTGTAAATGTCTGCGTTTTGTCGCTAATGTCTATAACCTCTGTTTTGAAATACTGAATTTTTTCAAGAACGGATTGAGGTCCTTCAACCTTTATTGCAGGCGGGGAAAGAATTACTTTCTTAACTTCAAGATTGTCTGGAAGTTCGCCCACAAGGTTTGCTTTGAGAGGCACAAGCCTTGTAATCTTTTTTTCAATCTTAAATTGAATTGTGTTTGGAATTATGTTGACAACCGAAACCCCTTCCGGTTTGTGGACAAGTTCTTCCGTTAAAGGAATGGAGTGAAGTCCGAATTTTTTGTTTTTCAAATCAATGGTTATGTAAACGTCTTCAGGTTTAATCTTTTTTATCTTTGTTTCCGGTCCCCTTAACTGCACCGTTATTTCGTATAAAACGTCTCTTGTCAAAATCATGTCGTCGGACGTGTTTTCAAAATAAATGGGAGCGGTAAAGTTTTTTTCAATAATTTTTGGCGTTTTTTGTCCGCTTATAAACGCCCACATTGTAAAGGCAATTAAAAGGGAGACAATTTTTAAAAACCAGTCTTTTTCAAAAAGTTCAGTTCTTTTGCTCATTTTCCAAAAATCCTCTTGATTTTTTCAATAAATTTGTTCGGTTCTTTTTGTTTTTTGTTTATTTCAAGAAGCCCTATAAGATGATTTTTCATTCCCTCAAAGGATTTATCCTTGTAATGCATAATTGTGCCGTTTTTTGCAAATGAGATTTTCCCGGTTTCTTCCGAGATAATTATTGCAATTGCGTCCGTTTCTTCAGTTATTCCTATTCCTGCCCTGTGTCTTGTCCCGAAATGCGGAGGAAGTTGAGGGTTTGACGAAAGCGGAAGCAGGCAGGATGCGGCGGCTATTCTTTCCTTTGATATTATTACCGCGCCGTCGTGCAATGCGGTTTTAGGCTCAAAAATATTTACCAAAAGGTCAAAGGAAATCTTTGCGTCCAGAATAATTCCCGTTTCAATATACTGTCCGAGTCCCTGTCCCCTTTCAATGACAATAAGCCCGCCCTTTTTTTCCTTTGAAAGCATGTTTGCCGCTTTTAAAATCTGCTCAATTGAATGCTCTTGTATGCTTTCGTGATTTTTTATGAAAGAATATGTTCCCATTCTTGCGAGAATTTTTCTGATTTCGTATTGGAAAACCACTATTACCGCAATAGGAAGAAAACTTATTGTTGAATCTATAACCGTCTTTAATGTGTTTAAATGAAAAACACCGGACAAAAAACTTGCAAAGAAAAGCAGTGCCATGCCGGCAATCATCTGCATTGCCCTTGTGCCTTTTATCAAAATCAGGAGTTTATAAATAAGGTAAGCAAGCAGGAATATGTCTATGAAATCCGTTAATGTTGGTATTCTTATGCTTCCTATGTTTAAAAATTCCATAAATTCCCCGTCAAATAAAATAATAATCCTTTTAAATTTTAGCAAATTAAAGAATATTGTTAAAAAAAAATTGCAAATTAAATTTTAGACCGTATATTCTTATTTGTGCCGGGAGAATTTTTTTGTTATAAATATCATTTGGATTTAAAAAAACGGGAGGGTTTAAATTGGCTAAAAACAACAAGTATGCCCACATTAAAGAGTATGCCATAGGCAAAGGCTCTATAACCTACGATGAATTAAACAACATGCTTGACCCGGACGCCACGGTTGAAGATATTGACAAACTAATCGGAGACATTAAGGCGGGAGGGGTTGACCTTATTGATTTTGAAAGGGAAGACGGAGACTATTACGGTACCGGAGAATTGGACGAGGTTGAGGAAAAGGAAGAGGTTGCGGAAAATCCGGAAGAAGTTACGTTTGCACCGGGAGAAGTTGACAAAGTAAACGACCCTGTAAGACTGTATTTAAAAGAGATGGGAAACGTAGCTCTTTTAACAAGAGAAGAAGAGATTTATTACGCGAAAGAAATTGAAGCGGGAATGAAAACAACTTTAAAAGCGCTTTCCCGAATGAGGGTTGTTGTTCCTTATCTTTTAAAATTGGGAGACCTTATTGAGGAAAAGCCGTTTCATTTGAAAGAGGTTATCGGGCTTGACGACGAAGCCTTCGGAGAGGATAAAGAGGCTTTGGATTTTGCTCTTCAAATTTTCAGAAACATTAGGGCGGAAGAGGGAAAACTTCAAAGTTTCCTGAAAGAGTACAACGAAACTCTGGACGAAGAAAAGAAAAAGGAACTTTACTCTAAAATAAACAGGCAGAAAATAAGGGTTTCAAGAGAGATTAGGAAACTTAAATTAAACTTTCATCATATGCACAAACTTATTGAACTTGTAAACGAAACTCATAAAGAATTGCACGGATATGACAGAAGAATTAGAGAAATAAAAACCAAACTTGAAAAGCCTGCCTATCAGCAACTTAAACCAAAATTGACCAAAGAATTAAAAGAACTTGAAGCCAAATTTAACAAAAGGCTTACCGAATTGGGTACAACCTTTGAGACTTTTAACAAAAATTACAAACTTTTAAAGGAAGGCGAGACGAGGACGGAAAAGGCTAAAAACGCTCTTATTGAGGCGAATTTAAGGCTTGTTGTTTCAATTGCAAAAAAATACACAAACAAAGGTTTGCAGTTTCTTGATTTAATTCAGGAAGGAAACATCGGTTTGATGAAGGCTGTTGAAAAATTTGAATATAGAAGGGGATACAAGTTTTCCACATACGCAACATGGTGGATTAGGCAGGCGATAACAAGGGCAATAGCCGACCAAGCAAGGACAATAAGAATTCCCGTTCACATGATTGAAACAATAAACAAGGTAATCAGGGTTTCAAGAAACCTTGTTCAAGAGTTGGGAAGAGAGCCCACCCCGGAAGAAATTGCCATGAAAATGGAAATGTCTGTTGACAAAATCAGAAAGATTATGAAAATTGCGCAAGACCCGATTTCCCTTGAAACCCCTATCGGAGAAGAGGAAGATTCCCATCTTGGAGATTTTATTGAAGACGTTAAAAACGTTTCGCCCATTGACAACGTTATTGAACTTGACTTAAAACAGTCTGTTCTTGAAGTTTTGAAAACTTTGCCGGAGAGAGAGGCAAAAGTGCTTGAAATGAGATTCGGTTTAACGGAAGACGGCGAGCATACCCTTGAAGAAGTAGGACAGTTGTTTGCGGTAACAAGGGAAAGAATCAGACAGATTGAATCCAAAGCGTTGAGAAAGTTGAGACATCCGTCAAGAAGCAGAAAATTAAAAGCATTTCTTGAAGGAATGAGATAGTTTTTTGGGAGGGGGTTATCCCCTCTTTTTTTTCTTATAAATTTAAAATTCATAACCAAAATCCTTTTGATTGACTGAAAAACCCTTATAAACTATAATGCAACTTGTTTAAATAAATAAAGGAAGAGGTTTGCTATGGCCAACGAAAAACAGGTTAACGAGTATATCTTAAACAGGCGCAATAACTTAAAGGCTTTGAAAGATGCGGGAATAAATCCCTATCCGGTAAAGTTTGAATACGATATTACCCCCTCTCAGATAAAAGAGATTTTTGAAAAATACGATGCCGCGCAACTTGAAGAGTTAAACAAAAAAGTAAAAACATGCGGAAGAATTATTGCGAAAAGGGTGATGGGCAAGGTTACCTTTATGCACATATTTGACGAAGGGGTAAAACTTCAACTGTTTTTTGCACAGGACAAAGTGGGCAAAAAAGAATACAAACTTTTGAAAAAAATAGAAGTCGGCGATTTTATAGGCGTTGAGGGCACTCTTTTCAGGACAAAGACAAACGAATTGACCGTTAACGTTGAAAAATACACCTTTCTTGCAAAAGCAATCAGGCCTCTGCCGGAGAAATGGCACGGTTTGCAGGATAAAGAGTTGAGGTACAGACAGAGATACCTTGACCTTTTGACAAACCCCGATGTTAGAAAAACATTTCTTTTAAGAAGCAGAATTATTTCCGAAATTAGAAAGTTTTTTGAATCAAAAGGTTATATTGAGGTTGAAACACCTATGATGCAGTTAATTCCCGGCGGCGCGGCGGCAAGGCCTTTTATTACCCACCACAACGCCCTTGATATAGACCTTTATTTAAGAATTGCGCCTGAGTTGTATTTAAAAAGGCTTATAATCGGCGGGTTTAACAAGGTTTTTGAGATAAACAGAAATTTCAGAAACGAAGGAGTTGACACCCAGCACAATCCCGAATTCACCATGGTTGAGTTTTACGAGGCCTATGCAGATTTAAGAGATATGATGAGAATTACAGAGGAATTGTTTACCACTATTTGCGACAACGTTATTGGCAAAAGAAAGATAAAATACCTTGACCACGAAATAGACTTCTCAACTCCTTTCAGAAAAATGACAATGAGAGAGGCTATTGTTGAATTTGGCAAAGATATTAAATTTGAAGACTTAAACTCAAAAGAAACCCTGCTTCCCATTGCCAAAAAATTGGAAATTGAGGATGCGGAAAAATTAAACTACGGAAAACTTTTATCGGAAGTGTTTGAGACTGTTGCCGAAGAAAAACTTATTCAGCCTACCTTTATAACCGAATATCCTATTGAAGTTTCCCCTTTGACAAAAACAATTGAGGGAGACGAAAGGTTTGTTGACCGATTTGAGTTGTTTGTTGCAGGCATGGAACTTGCAAATGCTTATAGTGAGTTGAATGACCCGGACGAGCAGTTGAAAAGGTTTAAAATGCAGTTGAAGGAGAGGGAAAAAGGAGACGACGAGGCTCAAATGATGGACGAGGATTTTCTTGTTGCAATGGAACACGGTATGCCGCCGACAGGGGGAGAGGGAATCGGAATTGACAGGCTTGTAATGATTTTTACCAATTCGCCGTCAATCAGAGACGTTATTCTCTTTCCTTACATGAGACCTAAAAAAGAGGAGAAAACAGAAGAAAAATAAAATGAAAGCGGAAAAATTCATTGCCTTACGATATTTAAAGGCAAAAAGGCATCAAACATTTATCGGGATAATTACCGTTATATCTGTGCTGGGAATAATTATCGGCACATTTTCCCTTGTGATAGCCCTATCCTTAATGACAGGCTTTCACAACAAGATGAAGGAAAACCTTCTTGACGCAAATTCCCACCTTACGGTGCACAGTTTGGGTAAAAACATGAAGGTTGAGGATGCCGAGGAAATTCTAAAAAAAGCGTCAAAATTGCATTACTTTAAGGCGGGCAATTATGCCGTTTTGACGCAGGGGCTTTTGAGAGGCGGGTTGTCGGACGAGGCAAAGCCTGTTGTAATTAAGGGAATTGAGTTGGAAAAAGAAAAAAAAGTGACGACAATACTTGATTCCGTAAAAGAAAATGCAATGCCCTATAACGGTGTGATTGTCGGGTACGAACTTGCCAAAAGGCAGGGATTGAGTATCGGCGATAAAATTTCTTTGCTCTTTTTCAAGCCGACTCAAACGCCTCTTGGAATAATGCCGAGGATAAGGGTTTACGAAGTTTGCGGTATTTTTTCAAGCGGGATTTACGAATACGACAAAAATTGGATTTTCGTAAGTTTGAAAAATCTTCAATCCGTTTTGGATATGAAGGGCAAAGTTGATTTTGTCCAATTCAGATGCTCATCTATTGAAAAGATAGACGTTTTTAAAAGCGAATTGAAAAAAATTCTTCCGCCTCAGTTTTTCATAATTGATTTGCGCGAAACAAACAAAAGGCTTTTTGCCGCAATAAAAATTGAGAAAATTATCGTCTCAATAATTATCGGGCTTATAGTTTTGGTTGCCGCGTTAAACATAACCTCTTCCCTTGTTTTGATGGTGCTTGAAAAGAGAAAGGATATCGGTATTTTAAAGGCGATGGGAATGAAAAACAAACAGATAACAAAAATTTTCAAATTGCAGGGGCTTGTTGTCGGAATGGCAGGCTCGTTTATCGGGTGTTCTTTGGGAGTGATTACCGCTTACTTTGGCAACAAATACCAATTGATAAAACTTCCCCCCGACGTTTATGATTTTCTGTCATTTATTCCGTTTGAGGTAAAACTCTTTGACGTTTTGGCCGTTTTTTTAGGTACTGTTTTGATAACCTATCTT
>JAMOUY010000104.1 GCA_027067895.1 Acidobacteriota bacterium | reverse complement strand
CAAAAAAATCTCTTATTGTTTTCTCCATGCTTGACAAAACGTCAAAAATTAAGAAAAAGGATTTGTTTTTTAACAAAAACGTTGAGCAGATTGTCTGTCAGATTGAGAATATTCTTACGCAGAGAATGTATAGGAAATTTTGTTCGTTGTCGCAAAAAAAGAAATTGAACCCTTCAATAAGCGTATTGCTTTACGGGAAGCCGGGAACGGGGAAAACCGAATTTGTTTATCAGATTGCAAGAAAAACAAAGAGAGAGGTTTTGAAACTTGACGTTGCAAAGTGTATTTCCAAATGGATAGGGGATAGCGAAAAAAATATCAGGGAGATTTTTAGCGAATACAAAAAAAGTCTGCGCGGATATTCAAGGCAACCCATACTTCTTTTGAACGAAGCGGACGCGTTTTTGTCCGAAAGAATTGCAGTAAGGGATTCCGTTGACCAGACTTACAACGATTTGAGAAATATTTTTCTTGAAGAGATGGAAAACTTTGAGGGAATTCTTTTTGCCACCACAAACCTTATTGACAACCTTGATACAGCCTTTTTCAGAAGGTTTGGCTTTAAAATTCGCTTTGACCTTCCAGACAAAGAAACAAGGGTAAAAATATGGAAATCCAAAATTCCTTATTTAAGCGATTATTATGCAGATGTTCTTTCCGAATTTCCCTTGTCGGGCGGGGATATTGACAATGTGTTAAAGAAACTGCTTGTTGCTTCGGTGGTTAATCCGGAATTGAAAGAGGAAGAGGTGTTGATTAAATTGGCTGGTGAAGAGGCGGAATTTAAGGTAGAAAACAAAGAAAATAGCAGATTGGGTTTTAAAGTGGTATAAAAAAAGCCCCGAAAAATCGGGGCTTTTCCTTTCAGGCAACCTGCCTGATTTTTTTAGGCTCAACTGAATCCGCCGTATCCGCATGAGCCTGACGAACTTCCCGAAGAAAATCCGGCAGAGGATATTGCGGATACTAATTTTTCAGTGTTTTTGCTTTTGCAGTTTTCACACTCAACGTTTTCGCTTTGCGATGAGTTGAAAACAAGTTTTTCAAATGTTTTACCGCAGTCTTTACAGCGGTATTCATAGATGGGCATACTACCTCCCTCTTAGTTGGATAAAAGTGCCTCCATAATAAACTGTTCAAGGTGAGGCTTTGGCATTGCGCCTATTGCTCTGTTGACAAGTTTTCCGTCTTTAAAGAGAAGAAGTGTCGGAATTGACGCAATTCCGTAATTTCTTGCATAAGTCTGATGTTCGTCAACATTTACTTTTCCTATTTTAACCTTGCCTTCGTATTCGGTGGCAAGTTCTTCCAGAATAGGTGCAATCATTCTGCAAGGTCCGCACCAAGGCGCCCAAAAATCAACAAGAACAACTCCTTTGTGGTCAAGTACTTCCGACTGAAAGTTTGCGTCTGTAAGTTCAACAATGTTTTTTGCCATATCTATTTCCTCCTGTAATTTTCTTCTGGCCGTTATAATGCCACAATCACTCAAATATGATATTATATTTTCCTAATGGTTACAAATAAATTGCCTAATTTTTATTTTTTTTTTCTTAATTTGTGTTTTTTTCAAAACATTGAGACAAGGGCAAGTATGTCGTGGTATCTTTTGTCCAATTCTTTTAATCTTTTTGCAAGTGTTTTTGCCATTTTTTTATAAACCTTAAATCCTATTTCTATTTCTTTGTCAATCAAGTCTATAAAGTCTTTCCCTTTTAGTTTAAACATTATGACGTTGGTATGGGCTATTACGGTTGCGCTTCTTTCAAGGTTTCCCAAAATCGCCATTTCTCCGAACATATCTCCGGGGTTTAAAAATGTAATGGCTTCTTCCTTGCCGTTTATAAACCTGCTTATTCTCACCTGTCCTTCAAGCACAATGAATATGTCGTCTCCCTTTGTGTTTTCTTTGATTATTGTTTTTCCCTCTTTTGCCTTTACAGGCTTTAAAAGGCTTGCTATTTTTTCTAACTGTTTTTCGTTTAAGTCGGAAAAAACGTAAATCTTTTTTAAAATCTCTACTGCATTTGGCTCAGACATAATTCCGCCTCTTTTCTTTTGTAAAAGTTTTTGTCGCTTTCATTATAGTATTCAAGCAGTTTTTTTGCAAATTTAACGCAATTTTCCTTGTCTTTCTTTGCTTTTGCAATAAGCATTTTTATGTATGAAGCGTCTCCTTCGTTTAATCCTTCGCATTGTTTTTCCGCTTCTTTGAATTTTTTCATTTTTATCAAATTTTTTGCGGCAAGTATTTTAAATATTGCTGTGGAACTATAATCATAACTTTTGAATTTTTTTATTATTCTGAATGCCTCTTTGTCTTTGTGATTCCAAAAAAGAAGAGCGGTTTTGAGAAAAAGAAAAATTCCTCTTGTGAATCTGTCCTTACATTTGTCTTGGTATGAATTTAAAAGTTTGGCAAGGTTGTCTTTGTCTTTTTCAAGGTAGAATAAAAACCCTTTCGCTATTGCCGAAAAGCAGTTTTTCCCCGAATTTTCCGCAAGTTTTCTCAATCTTTCCGTATCTTTTATGTTTGCGTAAGCAAAAGTTTTTAGCATTCCTACGATATTTCGGATAATTTCATTTTTTTCGTTTTTTTCAAGTGAATTTAAAATTTCAAGTGCTTGGTTTACTTGCCCGAGATTTATATAGCAGAGGGACAATTTGATTTTTGAGTTTAAAAAATCCGGTTTTATTTCCAAAGCCTTTTGGTAATACTGCATTGCCTTTTTCAAATCTCCGCCTGCATAGTAAAGGTCTGCAATACTGTCGTAGGGGTTTGCGTTTTGGGGCTCAACAAAGATGTATTTTTTGAAATAGTTTTCCGCCTTTTTGTAATCTCTTTTTCTCATATACATGTATCCCAATTCGTTTATGATTTGAGCGTTGTTGGGGAATTTTTCATGCAGATATTCGTAATA
>JAMOUY010000103.1 GCA_027067895.1 Acidobacteriota bacterium | reverse complement strand
GCCTTAATCGCCATTTGGGTGCCGGCAATTATTCCCAAAGTCATATAACCTGCGTGGGCAATTGAAGAATACGCAAGCATTCTTTTGATGTTTTCCTGCCTGATTGCCGCAAAGTTTCCCCAAACCATTGTCATAAACGACAGCGCCGCCAAAGCAGGCATCCAGTCATACCTCATTCCGCCGAATGCTCCTATAAAAATTCTGATAAAAATTGCCAAAGCCGCCGCCTTGGGCGCAACAGACATAAACGCCGTAATGGGAGTCGGCGCGCCCGTGTATGCGTCAGGCGCCCATTGATGAAACGGAAAGAGTGCGATTTTAAATCCAAGGGCAACAAGAATAAAAACAACCCCAAGTATGGCAAATACACTCAACGGTGGAGAGATAAGGGGAAGTTTCTGAAAAAGCAAATCAATTCTCGTTGTCCCAGTAAGTCCAAACATAATTGAAGCGCCGAATATGAAAAATCCGGAAGAAAAAGCGCCCAAGATAAAATACTTGAAAGCCGCTTCCGGAGAAATGCTTGTGTATTTGAAGTATCCCACAAGCACGTAAACAGAAATCGCCATCAATTCAAGCGCAACAAAAACGGTTAACAAATCGTTGGCCGAAGCCATTAAAAACATTCCGCTTATTGAGTATAGTATAAGCGCAAAATACTCTGCGGACGAATATTTGTTTTCGTCAATAAAATCAATTGACAGCAAAACAACGAGAATTCCCACCCATAGGGTAATGACCTTGATTAAAAGAGAAAACCCGTCGCTTTTGTAAAGTCCGAAAAATCCGATTTTATCAAGAGGCACTTTAAACAGAGCAATACCTGCAAGCACAAGCACAACCAAAGTCAAAGAGGCGAGCAAACGGGTATTCTTTTTTGAAAAGAACGCTCCGAACAGCACAACCGTTGCGCCGATAATTAGGACAATCTCAGGCAGCAACAGCGAACTGTCACCTGCTAACTGAGATAAAATATTATTCATGATGTCCCTCTTCTGCCTCTTTTTCTACATTTTTTTCGTTTTTTGTTAAATCAAACTTAACCTGTTCCCTGTTAAAAAATCCCGGCTCAACCTGTTCAACAAGGTGATTGACAGGCGCTTCCAAAGTTTTAAAGAAAGGCTTTGGATAAAGCCCTATCCAGAATGCAAGAATAATCAAAGGCATAAAGTATGCAATCTCTCTGGGGGTTAAATCTTTTAAAACGCCTTTTTTGTGCAATTCAAGGTTTTCTTCCGAAACCTCGTTAAACATAACCCTCTGATAGAGCCAAAGCATATAAGCGGCGCCTAAAACAATACCCGATGTTGCAATTATTGCCCATACGGGTTTTGCCTGAAAAGCGCCTGCAAGAATTGTAAATTCTCCCACAAATCCGTTCAATCCGGGAAGCCCGATTGAAGAAAGAGTCATTATCATAAAAACAACGGCGTAAACAGGCATAATCTTTGACAATCCGCCGTATTCCTTGATAAGCCTTGTATGTTTCCTTTCATAAACAATACCGACTATCAAGAAGAGTGCGCCTGTTGAAATACCGTGGTTAATCATCTGAATAATTGAACCGTTGATTCCGTTGGGATTAAGTGCAAAAAGGCCAAGCATACACATTCCCAAGTGGGAAACCGAAGAGTATGCAACAAGTTTTTTCATATCCTTCTGAATCAAAGCAACCAAAGCACCGTAAATTATTCCAACTATTGCAAGGAATACGAAATAAGGAAGCAAAGCCTTTGTCGCTTCCGGGAAAATAGGAAGCAAAAATCTTAAAAATCCGTAAGTTCCCATCTTCAAAAGAACACCGGCAAGGATTACCGAACCAGCCGTGGGCGCTTCAACGTGAGCGTCCGGCAACCATGTATGGAAGGGAAACATCGGAACCTTGATTGCAAATCCCAAGAAAAACGCCAATGTCAAAAGATACTGCCATGTTTTGGACGTATGGCTTGCAATATAGGAAGCCAATTGATGATAAGACTGAATGTCAAATGTCCAAACTCCGTTAACCTTGTGATTATAGAAGTAAAGGGCAAGTATTGCCACAAGCATTAAAACCGAACCTGCCAAAGTATAAAGGAAAAACTTGATTGCCGCATACATCTTTCTTGGACCGCCCCACACTCCGATAAGGAAGTACATGGGAACAAGCATTACTTCCCAGAAAACGTAAAACAGGAAGAAATCTTCGGCAATAAACACGCCGAGCATACCTGTCTGCAAGAGAAGAAGCAAAACATAGTATTCCTTTTCCCTGTGGTGAATAGCCGAAAAAGAAGACCATATTGCGATTACGCCCAACAAGGTTGTTAAAAGAATCAATAAAAGTGAAATTCCGTCAATTCCTACGGCATACTTGATTCCCAAAGAAGGAATCCATGCCACGCTTTCCTGAAACTGCATTTTCCAAGTTGTAGGATTGTAGTAAATCCAAAGTGGAATTGAAATAATAAAATCCACCAAAGCCACAAAGAAAGCGGAATACTTAATGGCTTTTGTGTTTTCCTTTTTCAGAAAAAGCGCTATTAAAATCGCTCCCACTGTCGGCAAAAAGGTTACAAGAGTTAAAATTGGAAACCCTAACACATTGTTCACGTTACTCATTTACCCACTCTCCTCTTTCTTTATCTAAATATGTAATAACCGATTAAAACCAAAAACCCGAGCGCCATAACAAAAGCATAGGTTTGAACATAGCCTGTCTGAACCTTTCTGAAAAGATAGCCTATGCCCTCAACAGCCTGTCCGACAATATTAACAAGGCCGTCAACCACAATTCTGTCAAAGTATCCGCTTGCTTCGGAAATATAAATTGTAAAGTGTCTTGCCCCGTTAACTATACCGTCAACAACCCATACGTCAAACCCCCAAAGCAATGTTCCCAAATTCTTTGTAGCCTGAACAAAAAGCGCTTCGTAAATTTCATCAACAAAGAATTTATTGTGAACCACATG
>JAMOUY010000102.1 GCA_027067895.1 Acidobacteriota bacterium | reverse complement strand
TTTATCATGGGATTTTCCTTAAAAAAAAATGGTGCACCTGGCAGGATTCGAACCTGCGACACCAGGATTAGGAATCCTGTGCTCTATCCTGCTGAGCTACAGGTGCACGTTGCTTTAAAATAATAGAAATTTTTGAAATAAATGTCAACTGCAAACTATTTTAATTGACAAAAACTTTTTTTATTCTGAAAATAAAAAAGAAGAAATCATTCGGAGGAAAAAATGAAGTTTAAAAGCATTGACGAAGTTCTTGACTTTGCCATTATTGAAGAGGAAAAGGCTCACGATTTTTATATGGAATTGGCGAAAAAAACAAAAAAACCTTGGATGAAAAAGACTTTTGAACAATTTGCGCAGGAAGAGATGGAACATAAAGCCTTGCTTTTGAATGTTAAAGCCGGCGGAGAGTTGAAACCTGTTGAGGGTAAAATTCTTGATTTGAAAATTCTTGAAACTTTGAAGGAAGAGGATATTACAAACCTTGAAGAGGTTGATTACGAAGACGCTTTGAAGATAGCAATGCAGAAGGAGAAAGAGGCTTATATGCTTTATATGAGCCTTGCTGAGCAGGTTGACAGCGAAAAAATAAAGGCGCTTTTCAAAAGGCTTGCGCAGGAAGAGGCAAACCACAAACTTCGCTTTGAAATGGAATACGACGATTACGTTTTGAGGGAAAATTAAACAGCAAATTTTTTTAGCAAGTGATTTTTTACGTTATTTGCGGTTGTAAAATAAAGTTGCACCGCATAACTTTTTGAACAAATGTTCTTTTGACCTCTGTCGTTTAGTAGTAAAATCAGGTTAGAAACTTTTTGAAGGGGATTTTGTGCTGTCTTTAATAACTCTTTTTGTCGTTTTTGTTTTAATCGCAGTCAGGCGGATAGGAAGCGTAAGACTGCCTATCTGGAAGGTAATGCTTGGCGGAGCGCTGGTTGTTCTTTTTACGGGGCAGATATCTTTTCGCGATGCCTTAAAGTCTATAAATCTTGACGTAATGCTTTTTTTGTTTTCAATGTTTGTGCTTGGAAAGGCGCTTGAAGAAAGCGGAATTTTAAAGTTTGCAACCTTTCGGCTTATAAAAAAAGCAGAATCCCCGGAAAAACTTTTGCTTTACATTGTTTTTGTTTTCGGTTTTTTGTCCGCTTTTTTAATGAACGACACCGTTGCAATTATCGGCACCCCGGTTGTTTTGCATATTGTGGGCAAAAACAAAGATGCCGCAAAGGTTTATCTGTTTGCTTTGATATTCGCCATTACGGTAGGAAGCGTGGCAAGCCCGATAGGCAATCCGCAAAATCTTTTGATTGCAATAAATTTGGATTTCGGCGACCCTTTTTTGATTTTTCTAAAATATCTTTTAATCCCGACGCTTTTTAATTTGTTTGCCGTTTATCTGTTTTTGTCTTTTGTTTTTAAGAGAAAGTTAAAAAACTTTGTCCCCGATAGCGATGAGGAGTTTGTTGAAGACAAAAAACTTGCCAAATTTTCCGCTTTTTCCCTTGCGCTTTTGGTCGGGCTTATAGTTTTGAAAATTGTTTTTGTGGCGACGGATAGCGGATTTGATTTCAGGTTGACTTATATTGGCTTGATTTCAATCATTCCGGTGTTGTTTCACGAAAAAAGGTATGCAATTGTGAAAGGAATAGACTGGCATACCCTTGTGTTTTTTGCGTCAATGTTTGTGCTTACCGAAAGCGTTTGGAAGACGGGTTTTTTTCAAAATCTTGTTTCCCGCTCTTCTTTAAACCTCTGTGCGGTTTCTTCCGTGCTGTCAATCAGCATTGTTTTGAGCCAATTTATCTCAAATGTTCCGCTTGTCGCTCTTTACATACCTTTGTTGAAACATGCGGGAGCGACTTTAATCTCTTTTATGGCTCTTGCCTCAGGAAGCACTATTGCGGGAAACGTTTCGGTTTTAGGTGCCGCAAGCAATGTTATAGTTATCCAAAATGCTGAAAAGAGAAGCATACATACGTTGTCGGCTTGGGATTTTGCAACAATAGGCATACCGCTGACAATTATAAATCTGCTTTTTTATTGGATTTTCTTTGCTCTTTTTTGATTTTTTTATACTTGTTTTTGCTTGTGCTATCTTGCTTGACTTTAAGGGTGATTTTTGTTAATTTTTACCACAAGGGCACATAGCTCAGTGGGAGAGCACTTCCTTGACGCGGAAGGGGTCGGAGGTTCGATCCCTCCTGTGCCCACCATTTTTTTATCAGGAGATGAAACATGGCAAAAATAAATATCACACTGCCTGACGGTAAAGTTTTAGAGGTTGAAAGCGGCATTACCCCGCTTGATATTGCAAACTCAATATCGGAAGGGCTTGCAAGAAACACAATAGCGGCAAAATTTAACGATAAAGTTATAGATGTTTACATTCCTTTAACCGAGGACGGAAAACTTGAATTGATTACCGATAAAAGCGGAGAAATTGCGCTTGACATTTTAAGGCATTCAACCGCCCATTTGATGGCGCAGGCTGTAAAAAGGCTTTTCCCCGACGTTAAGGTGACAATAGGCCCGACAATTGAAAACGGTTTTTATTACGACTTTGACAAAAAAGACGGCTTTTCCCCGGAAGACCTTGAAAAAATTGAAGAGGAGATGAAAAAGATAGTTAAAGAGAAACTTGACATCAGAAGGGAAGAGATTTCAAGGGAAGAAGCAATAAAAATGTTTAAGGAGATGGGAGAAGATTATAAGGTTGAGTTGATAGAGGAATTGCCTGAGGGAGAAACCATAAGTGTTTACAGGCAGGGGGAATTTGTTGATTTGTGCAGGGGACCCCATGTGCCGAACACATCCTTTTTAAAGGTTTTCAAACTTTTGTCCGTTGCAGGCGCATACTGGCGCGGAGACGAAAACAACGCAATGCTTCAAAGAATTTACGGCACTGCGTTTTTCAAGAAAAAGGACTTGAAAGACTATCTCAACATGCTTGAAGAGGCTAAAAAA
>JAMOUY010000101.1 GCA_027067895.1 Acidobacteriota bacterium | reverse complement strand
GATATTGAATACCACTCTATACCCTGAATTTCACCCAAAATATTTAAAACCGTCATTTTGCAATGGTTGCAGGTCATTCCATCAACCTTGAACGATTTAATATTCTTGTTATTTTTTTTTTCAGTAAGCAAAAAATGGGGTTCTTTTTTATCAACACCTTTGAAAATCAGAGAGTTCAAAAGCAGTATCGCAAAAACAACCGTCCCGAAAATTTTAAAATAGGACAATGAGGAAGTTGAATTGTTGACAAAAACCTCTTTTATTGCAATATCAAAAAAGAAAAAATCAATAATAATCCCGCCCAGCAATGCCCCGACAACAATTGTTGCAAGATAAACAAAGGTTGCCTTTCTGCCTATTGTTTTGTAAAGCACCGTAAAACTAACCGAATTTGTTGCGGGACCAGCCATTAAAAAAACAAAAGCAGCACCCGGGGAAATCCCCTTCAAAACAAGAGAAGCGGCTATGGGAATTGAGCCTGTGGCACAAACGTAAACAGGAATTGAAACCAGCAAAACAAGTGCATAGGTTAAAAATCCATTTGAAAGGTAAAGAGTGAAAAAATTTTCGGGAAGCAAAGCGGATATTAAAGCGCCGATAACAAGCCCTATTAAAACCCATCTTGCTATTGAATCAAGCAATTCGCCAAAGCCGTAAGAAAAAGCGTCTTTCAGTTTTGCAAGAAAGGACTTCTCTAAAACACTGTTTTCAGGAACGGCACAACTTCCCCCGCAACATAAATTTTCTTTCAAATCAACATCAGGGTTTTCTTTTCCAAACTCTTTTTCCCCGTCTATCAAATCGGTTATAAATCCCCCCACAACCCCGGTAATAAAAGCAACAACAACCCTGAAAAAAGCAAAAAACCTGCCAAACAATCCGTATGTCGCCATTATGCTGTCAATCCCAGTTTGAGGGGTTGAGATTAGAAAAGAAACAACCGCGCCGTTTGAAGCGCCATTCTTTTTCAAGGACAAAGCCGTAGGCACAACCCCGCATGAGCACAAAGGCATAGGCACTCCAAGCAAAGCGGATTTAAGTGAAGAGAGAAAGCCTTTCTTTCCAATCTGTGTTTTAATTAAATCCTGCGGCAAAAAAGCATGAATTAAGCCTGCTATAAAAAACCCAAGAATTAAATAAATTGCCATTTCATTTGTCAAAAAAAGCAACTCTTTGAGAAACTTGATTATAGAATCAACAAAGTAATCCATTTCCTTCCTCTACAAAAATCTTCGCAATTATTTATACCACATTTTGAGCAAAAAATTTACTTTTTTGTAAACATTTCTATTTCACGCTTTGTATGGTATAAAAACTAAAAGGTTTTAAGGAGCGGAATATGAAAATACCCTATATTGAGGCAGATTCAAATGTTAAGGATTTTTCGCTGAAATCCCTGATTGCGGGAATAATTTTCGGAGCAATTTTCGGTTCGGCAAACGCATATTTAGGGCTCAAAGTGGGGCTTACCATAAGCACCGCAATTCCACTTGCCGTAATTTCGGTTGCGCTTTTCAAATTTTTAAAACCTGTTTTAGGGGAAGCATCCATACTTGAATACAACATAACCCAGACGGCGGGCTCTTCCTCGTCTTCCCTTGCCTCGGGGGTTATTTTCACCATACCGGCACTTTTTATGTGGGGATTTAATCCGTCTTTATTTCAAATAGTTGCCCTTGCAATTGCAGGCGGGGTTTTGGGAATTCTTTTCATGATACCTTTGAGAGAATTTCTGATTGTCAAAGAGCACGAAAACCTGCCTTACCCGGAAGGGACGGCAGCAGCAGAGGTTTTAATTGCAGCGGAAGAAGGCGGAACAACGGCAAAATACGTTTTTTCGGGACTGGGCATAGGGGCTTTATACAAGGCGTTTTTAAGTTTTTTGAAAATAATTCCCGACAGCGTAGCATTGAGAATCCCCGTTATCCCCAAAGCAATGATTGAACTTGAAACAATGCCCGCCTTGTTAGGTGTGGGCTATATCCTGAATTACAGGGTTTCGGCAATAATGGTTGCGGGGGGATTTCTCTCATGGCTTGTAATAATTCCGACAATAGCATATTTCGGACAGGGCTTAACCTATCCGCTGTTTCCCGAGACGGTTAAAACAATATCGCAAATGAGCGCAGGGGAAATATGGACAAGGTATGTTAGATACATAGGCGCAGGTGCGGTCGCCTTTGCAGGAATTTTAACCGTAATTAAATCAATCCCGACAATGTGGGATTCTTTAAAAGTAGGAATGAAGGAAATCGCCAACATAAAAAAACACGGAATTATGGGCGAAAGCAGAATAAGGACGGAAAAAAACATTCCCATGGCTTTTGTGTTTTTGGGAGTTTTAACGGTTTTGGTTTTCCTTGTTTTAGTGCCTCACATAATCGGAGTGCAAACAACTTTTAAGTTAAGGCTTATAGCAAGCATTTGCATAGCGATTTTTGCCTTTATGTTTGTTACCGTTTCTTCCCGTATTGTGGGATTGATTGGCGTTTCGTCCAACCCAACGTCGGGAATGACAATAGTAACCCTGCTCGGCACATCCCTTGTTTTTTACCTTTTAGGCTGGACAGACAACTTCGGGAAAGCGGCGGCAGTCACAATAGGAACCGTTGTCTGCGTTGCGGCGTCAATTGCGGGAGACATTTCCCAAGACTTGAAATCCGGCTATCTTTTAGGGGCTACCCCCATGAAACAGCAGATTGCCGAACTTTTAGGGGCAATTTTCAGTGCAACTTTTGTGTGCCTTGCAGTATGGGTTTTGGGTGAAACCTTTACATTCGGCTCGGCGGAACTTCCGGCGCCTCAGGCAACCTTGATGAAAACCGTTGTGGACGGCGTTTTGTCGGCAAACCTGCCGTGGGGACTTGTTTTAATAGGCGCTTTTATCTCTCTTTTTGTTGAATTGATTGGAATTCCTTCTCTTCCCTTTGCCGTCGGGGTTTACCTTCCCGTATCGGCAATGACGCCTGTTTTCTTAGGC
>JAMOUY010000100.1 GCA_027067895.1 Acidobacteriota bacterium | reverse complement strand
AAATTACCCTTGTTTTTTTGTACATTTCCTTACTTCAAGTTAAGGTTTTTCAAAATATCGCTGATTATCACCAAAGTCATAAGCGTCATTAGAAGAAAAAACCCGATAGTTGTAATTCTTTCTTTCAACTTTGCGCTTAAATCTTTTCTTCTTATTCCCTCAATCAGAAGTATAAAAATATGTCCTCCGTCAAGCATGGGGATAGGCAAGAGGTTAAAAATACCCAACTGCAAAGAAAGCAAACCCATAATGTAGATAAAATTCGCAAAACCGCTTCTTGCAGCCTGTCCCGAAATTCTTGCAATGTCAACGGGACCTGAAATGCTTCTGATTGACATCTGCCCTTTTAAAAGTTTTCCTATAACCGAAAATGTCAACTCGGTATACTTTTTCACATCGCTTAAAGCGGTTGTAAAGGCTTTGGGCAGGGGAAGCTTTACAATTTTGTAAGGCAATTCAACAACAACGCCGATTTTTCTGTTTTCTCCCTCTCCCTCAGGCATAACTTTGAGATTTAGTATTTTTCCGTTTCTTTCTATTTTTAATTCCAACTCGCCTGTGCTTTTTTTAACCGCGTTTATAAACTCTTCAAGCCCTTTGACAATTTCTTTCCCGTTTACGGCTAAAATTTTATCACCCGGCTTTATTCCCGCTTTCTCTGCGGGGGAATTCGGCATAACCATTCTAACCTGCACCCTCAAAGCTGGATAAACACCCAAATAACCCGCTCTCTCTTTTCCCTTTTCAGCAATTTTCACCTCTTTTTCAATAAGGTTTCCGTCTCTTTCTATTTTCAGTTTTACAGTTTTGTCGGGATTAGTGGCTACAAGGATTGAAAATTCATCCCAACTTGTAATCTTTTTGTCGTCCATATAGAGAATTTTATCACCGTATTTCAAACCTGCGATAAACGCGGGCGACTCGTTGTCAACCCATCCGACAACAACGGGCTTGTCCTTCCAAACAGGCACAGGCCTGTGCATAGCGTTAACCATTGTAAAGAGAATAATCGCAAGCACAATATTCAAGGTTGCGCCCATTACAAGTATTAGAAACCTCTGCCATCTCGGTTTGTTATTAAAGTTTCTCGGGTCATTGTCTTCCGCCTCTTCCGGCTCTTCGCCAAGCATTGCAACATAGCCGCCCAACGGAATTAGGGACAAACAGTATTCGGTTTCCCCCCACTTTTTGCACACAAGTTTTTTCCCGAAGCCTATTGAAAAGGTTTTTACGTAAACCCCGAAAAATTTTGCCATAATAAAATGCCCGAACTCGTGTATTGTCACGAGCACTCCGAACATTATGACAACGGCTAAAATATTGCCGATTATTGGCAGATTAAAAATTCCCACCTTTTACCTCCTCTATGCATATTTTTCTTACTTTCTCGTTAAAACCGATTACGTCCTCAATTGAGGATATTTTCGGCCTGTCTATTTTATCAAGCATTCTCTCTATAAACTCGGGTATTTTTAAAAAAGGCATGTTTTCCTCAAGAAAAGAGTTTACGGCAATCTCGTTTGCGCAGTTTAAAATAATTCTGTCCCCAACACTTCCCTTTCCGCATCTGTAAGCAAGGTCAAGGGATTTAAAGGTTTCTCTGTCAGGTTCAAGAAATTCAAGTTTTAAAAAATCCCCGAAATCAAAAGAAAACTCGGGGGTATTTATCCTGTCTGGAAAATACAATGCGTATTGAATGGGAAGCATCATGTCGGTTTTTCCCATCTGACAGATTATTGAGCCGTCAACAAACTCAACCATGGAATGGACAACGCTTTGGGGATGAATTTTTACCTTTATGTTTTCGTAGTCTATTCCGAAGAGAAAATGCGCTTCTATAACTTCAAGCCCTTTGTTCATTAAAGTTGCGGAATCAACGGTAATTTTGCTTCCCATATCCCATGTGGGATGGTTTAAAGTTTCTTCAACGCTTACGGTTTTTAATTCCTCAATTCCTTTTCCCAAAAACGGACCGCCGGACGCAGTGAGAATTAGAGACTTTACCTCTTCAATTTTTCCCGCCCTCATTGATTGATGGATTGCGTTGTGCTCGCTGTCAACGGGAATAATCTCAGTGCCGTGCTTTTTGCATTCACGGTTTATAAACTCCCCCGCAAGCACCATTGATTCCTTGTTTGCAAGGGCAAGCCTCTTTGTATGGGGAATTGACTTAAAGGTCGGAATCAGCCCCGCGCTTCCCACAATTGCGGACAAAGTAATATCCGAATAAATTTCAAAAGATTTTTCAAACGGAACAAAACGGGTATTGCCACCAAATTCATCAAGAAAAAATTTAAGTTCTTCAACTTTTTTATCGTTGTAAATCGTGGCGTATTCGGGACGAAATTCTTTAATCTGTGTTTTCAGCAAATCCAAGTTGTTGCCCGCCGCAATAAGTTTCAGGGAAAAATCTTCCCTCTTCAACCTTAAAACGTTTAAACAACTTTTTCCAATTGAGCCTGTTGAGCCGTATATCTTTAAAGTTTTAGCCATTTTCTACATCAAGTAAAGAAAATAAAAGTAAAGCAAGGGTGAAGACAGGATAAAAGAATCAAGCCTGTCAAGAATACCGCCGTGCCCGGGAATTAAGGTTGCGCTGTCTTTGACACCGGCGCATCTTTTCCAAAGAGACTCAATCAAATCGCCTATCATTCCGCTGACACCGATAATCAAAGTTATTGCCAAAACATCGTGCCATGTAAGCCTTGTAAAAAACCAAACTTTTGCAAGGGTTGCGCCCAAAAAGTTGAACACAATGTTTCCTATCGCTCCCTCAACCGATTTTTTCGGGCTGATTTTCGGGGCAAGTTTATGCTTACCGAACATACTTCCTATCCAGTATGCACCGGAATCCCCGAACCATATAACCGCGTAAAGAAGAAAAACCAAATCGGCGCCAAGCCCTTCGTAAAGCCTGTTTGAGTTTTTCAAGGCAACCTGATAGCCAAGGGGAATGCCAAGATAAAGCGCGCCTAAAAGGGAC
>JAMOUY010000099.1 GCA_027067895.1 Acidobacteriota bacterium | reverse complement strand
AACAAAAATTTTTTTAGAGGAGAAAAATGAAAAAGCGCAGTGGGACAGAAAAAGAGATTTTGAAAAAATTTGAGCCGGTAAAAAAGATAATAAAAAGAAACGGAGAAGAGGTTTCTTTTGACGAAACAAGGATATTAAACGCTGTTTTAAAAGCGGGCAAGGCTTCCGGTGAATTTTCGGAAGTTGAGGCAAACCGGATTACGTCCATGGTTGTAAGAATGGTTAATTACAAATTTCAGGGGAAAATTCCTCACGTTGAGGATATTCAAGACCTTGTTGAAGAAGCGCTGATAATGAGCGGATTTTTAAAAACCGCGAGGAAATACATTGCTTACAGAGAGCAACACAAAAAACTGAGAGAGGCGAGAAAAGCGGTTGTTGAGGCAATATCCACGGTTAACGAATACGTTGAAAAACTTGATTGGAGAGTAAACGCAAACGCAAACCAAGGATATTCCCTTGGCGGGCTTATTTTGAATACTGCGGGCAAGATTATTGCCAATTATTGGCTTAATTACGTTTATCCTTCCGAAATTGGGGAAGCGCACAAAAACGGAGATTATCACATACACGACCTTGACATGCTTTCGGGATACTGTGCGGGGTGGTCTTTGAAACAGTTGCTTATAGAAGGATTTAACGGAGTTCCCGGCAAGGTTGAGTCAAATCCGCCTAAACATTTGGGTTCCGCTTTGGGGCAGATGGTAAATTTTCTCGGCACTCTTCAAAACGAATGGGCGGGGGCACAGGCATTTTCTTCCTTTGACACCTATCTTGCGCCTTTTGTAAGAAAAGACAAAATGACTTACAGGGAAATTTATCAGGAAATAGAGGGATTTATCTACAATTTAAACGTTCCTTCAAGGTGGGGAAGCCAGACACCTTTTACAAATTTGACCTTTGACTGGGTTTGTCCGGAAGATTTGAAAGACCAGCATCCGGTAATCGGCGGAGAGGAGATGCCGTTTACCTACGGAGAATTGCAGGAAGAAATGGATATGATAAACAGGGCTTACATTGAGGTAATGACAAAGGGAGATGCAAAGGGCAGGGTTTTTACCTTTCCCATTCCTACTTACAACATTACGAATGATTTTGACTGGAATCATCCAAACACCGAATTGCTGTTTGAAATGACGGCAAAATACGGCCTTCCTTACTTTCAAAACTTTCTGAATTCCGATTTAAAACCGGGAATGATTAGAAGTATGTGTTGCAGGCTTCAACTGGATTTGAGGGAATTGTTGAAAAGGGGAAACGGGCTTTTCGGCTCGGCGGAGCAGACAGGCTCAATCGGAGTTGTGACAATCAATATGGCAAGGCTTGGTTATCTTTACAAAAACGATTACGACGGATTTTTAAACAGGCTTGACGAGTTGATGGAGTATGCAAAAGAAAGCCTTGAAATGAAGAGAAAAACAATCGCCAAATTGCTTGATGCCGGATTGTTTCCCTATACAAAAAGGTATTTGGGCGGTTTGAGAAACCATTTTTCAACAATCGGATTGAACGGAATGAACGAAGCAATCAGAAATTTCACGGACGACAGGCATGACATAACCGATTCTTTCGGAAGAAATTTCGCCAAAGACGTTTTGCTTCACATGAGGGAAAAACTTGTGGAATTTCAGGAAGAAACCGGAAATCTTTACAACCTTGAAGCAACGCCGGCGGAGGGCACAACTTACAGGTTTGCCAAAGAAGACAAAAAAAGATTTCCCGATATTATTCAGGCAGGTACAAAAGATGCGCCGTATTACACCAATTCCTCTCAATTGCCTGTTGGTTTTACCAACGACCCGTTTCTTGCTTTAAAGTTGCAGGACGATTTGCAGACCCTTTACACCGGAGGTACGGTATTGCACCTTTACCTCGGGGAAAGAGTATCTTCTGCTGAAGCCTGCAAGACAATAGTAAAAAGGGCGCTTGAAAATTTCAGGCTTCCGTATCTGACTATTACACCCACATTTTCAACTTGTCCCAAACACGGCTATATAGCGGGAGAGCATGAATACTGTCCTATATGCGAAAAAGAAAGAAAACAACAAATTTTGGAAAAAATAAAACAAATTGAAGAAAAATTAGAAAAAATGGAGGCTTAGAATGGAAACAAGGGAAAAACTTTTGAAAGAATTGGAAGAGTTAAACAGGGAATTGGAGAATGTAAAAGGGGAAAAGTGTGAAGTGTGGACAAGGGTTATGGGTTATCACAGGCCTGTTTCCGAATTCAACAGAGGGAAAAAGAGCGAATTTTACGAAAGAAGATACTTTGAAGAAGGGGTGGCTTTAAACAGATTTTCTTCAAAAACCTGTTAGCCAATGCAAAAATTTCATATTGGGGGAATAACCCCCTTTACAAGCATAGATTTTCCCGAAAAACTCTCGTGCGTTTTTTACTTTCAAGGCTGTGTTTTTCGCTGTCCTTACTGTCATAACGCAGAATTTCAGGAAAAAAAGGAAGCAAAATATTCTTTTTCGGAAGTTGCCGATTTTCTTAAAGAAAGAGTTGGCTTGCTTGACGCCGTTGTTTTCAGTGGTGGCGAGCCTCTTTTGTTTGTTAATGAATTGAGTGAATTGGCATCTTTTGCTAAAAAAAAGGGTTTTCTTGTCGGGCTTCATACAACTGGCTATTCGCCTGAAAAATTGAGAAAACTTATTGACGAAAAACTTGTTGACTGGGTGGGAATAGATTTGAAATCCCACAAAGATTTTTATCCCGAAGCAAGCGGGGTGAAAAAGAATTTTTTCCCCGAAACAATTGAAAGCATTAAACTTTTAAAAGAGCAAAACGTTGATTTTGAAGTAAGGACAACGGTTTACAAAGATATTGCCGACAAAAACTCAATAGAAAACATTCTTTCTGTTTACGAAAAATTGGGTGTAAATCCCGTGTTTCAGGTTTATTCGGAAAACGGGAAACGGGATACCGAAATCCTTGCCTTTTTAAATAATTTTTTAAAACAAAGTCCGTCTTCTTTTAAAATCAGATAAAAAAAAACGGGGACAA
>JAMOUY010000098.1 GCA_027067895.1 Acidobacteriota bacterium | reverse complement strand
AAGGTAATGTTTTCCCCGACAACAAGCCCCTCAATCTGATGAAACATGGGGGAATGGGTAATATCCGCGTCTTTTCTGTAAACCCTTCCCGGCATAATAACCTTGAAAGGCGGTTTTCTGGTTGTCATAACGTGGATTTGAACGTTTGATGTGTGAGTTCTCAAAACAACGTCGTCAGATATGTAAAATGTGTCCTGAGTATCCCTTGCAGGGTGGGTTTTGGGAATGCCGAGCGCCTCAAAGTTGTACCAGTCGGTTTCAATTTCGGGGCCTGACGCTATCTCATAACCCATTGAGATAAAAATATCCTCAATCAATTCCCTTGTTATAGTTAAAGGATGCTTGTTCCCCGAAAGCCCTTTTGTGCCCGGCAGGGTAATATCAAAAAATTTGCTCTTTTTTTCAAGTTCTTTCTGTTTTTTCTTTACTTCCTCGCCGGCATTTTTCAAAGCCTGCTCAACAAAAACCTTGAATTTATTTATCTCCTGTCCCAAAACAGGCTTGTACTCTTTCTCAGCCGTTTTAAGAAGGTCAAGCAGGGATTTTACAATCCCCGCCTTCCTTCCAAGATATTTAACCCTTAAATCCTCAAAGGCTTTCAGGGTATCAATTTTTCTTAATTCTTCCTCAAACTGTTTTTTATAATTCTCTATCTTTTCAAGAATCTGTTTCATTTTAGTTTAACGCTTCTTTTGCCTTTTCAACAAGTTTACCGAAAGCGTTAATATCGTTTATTGCAATATCCGCAAGTACTTTTCTGTCAAGGTTAATTCCAGCCCTTTTCAATCCGTTAATAAAGGTGGAATACTTCATATCGTACATTCTTGCGGCAGCATTGATTCTTGCAATCCACAGAGACCTGAAATCTCTTTTCTTTCTCTTTCTGTCCCTGTATGCGAAAACAAGCGCCCTTTCAACAGTCTCTTTTGCGGTTCTGTAAAGGTTTCCCCTTGAACTGTAATACCCTTTCGCAAGTTTTAAAATCTTTTTTCTTCTATTCTTTTTTCTCGGTCCTCTTTTTACTCTTGTCATTTTTTCACCCCTGAATGTTTTTTAATTGATTAAAGGTAAGGCAACATTCTCTTGATAACCTTTGCGTCTCCGGCAAAGGCAACATCATGTTTTCTCAGTCTTCTCTTTCTCTTCCTGTCCTTTTTGGTAAGGATATGGCTTTTGTTGCAGTGATTGATAATCACTTTTCCTTTTGCGCTTATCTTAAATCTCTTTGCTGCCCCTCTGTGGGTTTTCAATTTAGGCATGATTCCTCCTAATTATTTTGATTTTGAATTGTGCGGCATAAAAACCTGAACCATGTTAATACCGTCAAACGTGGGTTTCCCTTCCGGATACCCGTACTCCGACAAATCCTCTTTAAGCCTTGCAAGGATTTCATAGCCTTTGTCCTTGTGGCTCAACTCCCTGCCTCTGAACCTGATGGTAACCTTCACCCTGTCGCCGCTTTTGAGAAACCTGACTATATGATTCTTTTTAAAATTGTAATCGTGCTCGTCAATTTTCGGCCTGAATTTCATCTCTTTGACAACAATCTTCTTCTGCTTCTTTTTGGCCGCCTGCATTCGCTTCTGCTCCGTATACAGGTATTTCCCGTAATCCATTATTCGGCAAACAGGTGGATCAGCATCGGGAGCCACTTCAACAAGGTCCAATCCCCTTGCTTCGGCTGCTGCCAGCGCTTCTTCCGCCGACAGAATTCCCAGTTGAGTACCGTCGTCTGCAATAACCCTTAAACGGTCTCCCCTGATCTCTTCGTTAACCCTTACGCCTTTGCCCTTTTTGTCTCTTCCTTTACTAATAAATACACCTCCTATATCAAAATCGGCTCTTAAATATAAAACAAATTGCCTTTTATTGTCAAGTTAATTCTATTGCCCTCGATTTTACAAGCCCTTCCATTTTAACCACAAGTTCGTCAAGAGTAATTGCCCCAACGTCTCCCTTGCCCCTAACCCTTAGGGAAACAGTACCGTTTTCAGCCTCTTTTTTGCCAATAACCAGCATGTAGGGAATTTTCTGCATCTGCGCTTCTCTTATCTTGTAACCCATTTTTTCGTTTCTATCGTCAAGTTTTATCCTGAACCCCAAATGGGCTAGCCTGTCGTAAACCTTTTCGGCATACTCGTTGTTGTCTTTTGTAATCGGAATGATTACAGCCTGTACAGGCGCAAGCCACATTGGGAAAGCACCGGCGTAATGTTCAATCAGCATTCCGAAAAACCTTTCCCATGAGCCGAATATAGCCCTGTGAATCATAAAAGGCGTGTGCTCGTTTCCGTCAGAGGCTTTATAAGTCATGCCGAATCTTCTCGGCAAGTTAAAGTCAAACTGAATGGTGGTTGTCTGCCACTTTCTGTTTAAGCAGTCAAACAGTTTTACGTCTATTTTGGGGCCGTAAAAAACCGCTTCCCCTTCCATTCTTTCAAAATCAAGCCCTTTCTTTTCAAGCGCTTTGATTAAAGAGTCTTCCGCCATTTCCCATTCTTCGTCGCTTCCCGCATACTTGTCCTTCTTGCTTAAATCCCTTACTGATAACTCAAATTTGTATTTTTCAAAGCCGAAAACCTTGTAAATGTAAAGCGCAAGGTCTATCAGTTTTTCAATCTCTTCGTGCACTTGGTCGGGGGTGCAGATAATGTGGGCGTCGTCCTGAGTAAAGCCCCTTACCCTCAAAAGCCCGTGCAAAGTACCCGATTTCTCATACCTGTAAACCGTTCCGTTTTCAGCATACCTTATGGGCAATTCCCTGTAACTTCTCTTTTTGCTTTTGTAAATCATTACGTGAAACGGGCAATTCATCGGTTTTACGATAAACTCTTCGTTGTCAATCTCAAAGTTGTACATGTTTTCTTTGTAGTAGTAATAGTGTCCCGACGTTTTCCACAAATCCGCTTTTGCAATGTGCGGGGAAATTACCCATTGGTATCCCCTCTTCACCAACTCTTTATACATGAAATCTTCTATTTGCTTTCTGACTATTGCACCGTTGGGATACCA
>JAMOUY010000097.1 GCA_027067895.1 Acidobacteriota bacterium | reverse complement strand
TTCCTCGTAATTTTCAATTCTATTTTTCAAATCTCCAAGCAATTCAATCTTGTTTCTTATTTCCGCTTCAAGCCTTTCCGATTTCAACTTTTTCTCAAAATAGTCTTTGTTGAGCAATGCAATATCGTTTTCCCTTTCAATAACTTCGCTCTTTTTTGATTCCATTTCAGCGTGAATGGAAGAAATCTCCGAATTAAGCGATACAAGGCTGTCTTCAAGTTGGCTTATCTCTTTTGCAAGGTTTTTCAACTCTTCTTCAATGAGAAAAATTTTGTGGGCAACTATCTTTTTTTCAATCTCGTTCAACTCTTCCTGCAATTTTTTAAACTGCCTCGCCCTTGCCGCCTGCTGTCTCAAACTGTTAAGGTTTTTTCTGACTTCGGCAATTATGTCCTCAACCCTTTCAAGGTTGTTTTTGGTTAGCCTTATTTTTGATTCCGCTTCTTTTTTCTTCAACTTGTATTTTAAAATTCCTGCTACTTCCTCAATAAAAACCCTTCTTTCCTCGGGCTTTGCCTCAATTATTTGGGTGATTTTCCCCTGCTCAATCAAAGCAAAAGATTTTGAGCCCAAACCTATGTCGTATAAAAATTCCTGAATATCTTTTCTTCTAACCCTTTTGCCGTTAAGCCTGTATTCACCCTCTCCTTCTCTGTAAAACCTTCTTAAAATCTCAACGTATCTGTCTTCTCCCTTTGAAGGATTAAGGTTTTCAAATTTTAAAGCAACTTCCGCCATTCCCATAGGGGGAAGTTTGTCCGTGCCTGCGAAAATCACGTCTTCCATCTGTCCGCTTCTAAAAGTTGACGGACTCTGCTCTCCCATAACCCAGATTAAGGCTTCCGCAATGTTGCTCTTTCCGCTTCCGTTGGGGCCCGTAATTGCCGTTATTCCCCTTTCAAAGTGTATAACAGTCTCTTTGGGAAATGTTTTAAAGCCGTGAAGTTTGAGAGTTTTTACGACATACATATTTCGCTCAACCTCTGCCATTCGTTTAAAAGGCTGTCAAGCCTCTCATCAATAGACGAAAGTTCGTCTGAAAGTGATTTTATTTTCAGATAATCGTTGACAACTTCCTTATCGGCAAGCATCAACTCTATCTCTTTTTTTCTATCTTCAAGTTTTTCAATCTCTTTTTCCACCTCTTCAAGTCTCCATTTTGCCCTTAATCGCTCGTTTTTGGAAACAGCCTCTTTCTTCTTCGGCTTTTCCTTTATCTTTGGATTATCTTTTTTCTTGCCTTTTTCTTCAAGTTTTTTTTCATCAAATTCTTTAACTTTGTCAAAATAGTATGAAATTCCCCCGTGAAAAAGGGTAAAATTTCCGTTTTTTAATTCTATCACCTTGTTTACTGTGCTGTCTAAAAAATATCTGTGGTGGGAAACGGTTAACACGCTTCCCTTAAAATTTTTCACCGCTTCGGTAATCGCCTCTGTCAAAAGTATGTCAAGATGGTTTGTAGGCTCGTCAAGAATAAGCAAATCGTATTCCCCAAGCATAAGGCACGCAAGTTTAAGCCTGCTTCTCTCTCCGCCGGAAAGAAATTTCACCTTGCTTTCAACCATTCCCTTTCTGAAATAAAAGTATGCAAGGTAGTTTAAAACCTCGTCTCTCTTCAAAGAAGGGTCTGCATTCCACAAGGTATTTATAACCGTTTCTTCTTCGTCCTCAAACTCAATGTTTTGGTCAAAATATCCAACCTTAATGCCGGGATAAATTTTTGCGTTTCCGCTTAAAGGCTTCAACTTTCCCACAAGCGTTTTTAAAAAAGTCGTTTTCCCGCTTCCGTTTCTCCCCACTATGCCGTATTTTTCCCCTCTCTGAATCAAAAGGTTCACATTGTTTACAATAGGCTTGTCGTATCCGAAGGAAAGATTTTCGCATTGAGCGATATACTTTGATTTTTTATCAGTTTCCCTGAATTTGAGTTTTATGGCAATATCCTTGAACAACATTTTTTCGCCTAACTCAATCTTTTCAATTTTTTTCAGCCTTGATTTTGCCTGCTTTGTCTTCTGTCCGGCAATATTCCTTCTTACAAACTCCATTTCCCTTTCAATCTCTTCAACCTTGTTTTTGTATTCCCTTTCGGCTTGAAGAGCGAGTTCCCGTCGTTTTTCCTTGTAAAATGAATAGTCTCCGTTAAAAAAGAAAGCCTTTCCTGAATTTATTTCAACAATTTTACGCACAGTTTTGTTAAGCAGAAACTCGTCGTGAGACACAAGGACAAAGGCTTTTTTCGTTTCGGCCAAATAGTTTTTAAACCAATTTACGGCAAACAAATCAAGATGGTTGGTAGGCTCGTCAAAGAGCAACAACTCTGCGTCGGAAACAAGCACTCTCGCAAGGTAAACCCTTCTTAACTCGCCGCCGCTTAGGGTATTTACCTTTCTGTCTCTCAAATCGGAAATCCCAATTCCCTTTAACACGTCATCAACTTTGGCTTTATATTTGTAGCCGTCCGCTTTTTCGTATTCCTCAAATAGAGAGGTCAAAAGACGGGGGTCAGAAACCTCGCCTTTTTCAGCATTTTCTATTTTCTTTTCAAGATTGACTATGTAATCGTTTCCGTTGTAAACGAAAGAATAAACCGACAAATCTCTGTTAACCGACTGCATTTGCTCAACATAGCCTATTTTCAACCCTTTCTTTCTTGTTATAGTCCCGCCGTCAAGTTCAACCTCTCCCGCCATAACCTTGATTAAAGTGGATTTTCCGCTTCCGTTAATTCCGACAAGCCCGATTTTATCCCCGTAATTCAAAGTCAGGGAAAGGCCTGAAAAGATTACATTATCCCCGTATTGTTTAAAGGCGTCGGTTAAACTCAAAAGCATAAAGTTTTAAAATCTAAGGTGATACGAATACGTAAATCCCACAAAGTTTCTGTCGTATTTGCCGGTATTGTCCGTTAATTTAAGGTATCCTTCCCCAATCGGATTAAAGACATACTCCTGTCCGCTTACGACGTAATCTTTGTAATTTTTAAAAAACATTGCAAAAACAAAACCGTTTCCTTCGTTAAGATAGGAAAGTCCCAGAGAAATCCAAAACATCTCACCGTTGGCAATAGCGGGATGCCAGTCTTCCACAGGAATTACATCCGAACCGTATTTCATTGCTCCCATAATTTTTATCTTCTTTGTTGCAACATATTCAAGGGAAAAACCGTAAACCGACATATCGTCCCATTTCTCGGCATATCCCCTGTCAACTATGGAATTGTTGTTGAAACTATAATCAAAGGTCACAACATCGTTTTCAGATGTTTTTAGCAAAAGATAATCAAATTCTATAAGCCATCTGTTTGTAGGCCTAAAAGAAACGCCTATGGAAAATTGCGAGGGTATTTGAAATTTTGTTGTCAAGGTTTCGTTTAAAGTGCCGAAAAGCCTGTTAAAAGATTCTTCTGCGTTTGAAAATCCCACTTCGGTTATTTGCTCAAATTTTACAGGGATATTGTCAAAATCAAACTCTTTTTCCGATTTATAGGCTATTCCTAAACTCCAACGGGGAAGAAAGTCGTATTGAATACCTACCGTAAATCCACCATCCGTTTGGGTATCATCAATTACACCCTTAACTTCAAAATAACCTATAAGTTGCTCCGTGCCACTTAGATAATCGTAATACGGCGATTTGAAAAAATTTGAATACTTTAAATAAGTTGAAGAATAATCAAAAGATAATCCAATCCTAAAACTTTCCGTAATTTTAAAACCCGCTCCGATAGAAAGTTCGTTTGTCCTAACCTCATACTGGCTTGCAAAAAACCTTCCGGGAAAAGAATTCTCCCATTGGTCGTTTTTAAATACGGGGGTTGTAATTCCTATGGCAAACGTAACTTTATCGTTAAACGGATAGGTAAAAAACATACTAACAGGCACATTGCCTTTTTTTGCCGCATCATACTTTGTCCCGTCCTGAGATGAATAAGACAAATTCGGAAGTATTAACGAAGCATTTAATTCCAAGTCTTTCGTTTTCATTTCAGCAAGACCTGCCGGGTTGTAATACAAAGCAAATCCAGAGTTTGCCGAAGCCACCACTATTCCGCTTTTGGCAATTCCCTTTCCCCCTTGGTCAATCAAATACATATCGTTTGAAAAAACAAAAATTGCTGCCAACAAAAACAAACTTACCCAAATTTTTCTCATTCCTTAGTCTCCTTCACAATCTTTTCTGTATCTATGGCAATTATATACTCCTCGTCTGTCGGAATAACAAACACGTCAACACGGGATTTGTCGGTTGAAATCTTTCTTTCTTTTTTGCTTCTTTCGTTGTTTTTTTCGTCGTCAAGTTCAATTCCCATAAATTCAAGTCCGTCGCAAACCTTTTTTCTGACATAGGAAGAGTTTTCCCCTACTCCCGCAGTAAAAACAAGAGCGTCAACCCCGCCCATTGCGGCGGCATAAGCGCCGACGTATTTGCGAATTCTATAACAGTAAATATCAAGCGCAAGTTTCGCCCTGTAATTGTTGTTTTGAATTTCCTCCTCCAAATCCCTTACATCGCTTGAAATACCGGAAATTCCAATCAAACCGCTGTGCTTGTTTAAAAGGGAATCGGCTTCCTGCTTGCTCAATTCCTGCAACTCCATAATGTAAAGGATTAAAGCAGGGTCTATATCTCCGCTTCTCGTGCCCATAACAAGCCCTTCAAGGGGGGTAAAGCCCATTGAGGTATCAACGGAAACGCCGTCCTTTATGGCGCACATACTTGCGCCGTTTCCTATATGTGCCGTTATAACCTTTAAATCCTTCAAGTCTTTGTCGTAAAAATTTTTAAGCCTTGAAAAAACATACCTGTGGGAAGAGCCGTGAAAACCGTATCTCCTGATTTTGTATTTTTTGTAAAAAATGTAAGGTATCGGATAGATGTAGGAATGCTCGGGCATTGTTGAATGAAACGCGGTATCAAAAACCGCAACGTGGGGCTTATCGGATAAAACCCTCTGCGCAGCCTCAATTCCCCTTAGATTGGGCGGATTGTGAAGAGGTGCAAGTTTAAAGTTTTCCTTAATCTTTTCCTTAACCTCGTTTGTAATCAGACAAGACGCCTTAAACTCCTCTCCGCCGTGAACAACCCTGTGTCCAACCGCGTCTATGGCGTCATAGGAAGAGATTACCTTCAATTCCTTGTCAATCATCAACTGCAAAATGCCGTCTATCGCCATTGTATGGTCAAGTATTTCTTTTGTAATTTTTTTGCTCTTTCCCTTTGAGGTTGAAATTGAAAGGATTGATTGAGCCATTCCTATTCTTTCAACCGCTCCCTTTGCTATCTTTTCTCCGGTTGAGGTTTCAATCAACTGATATTTAACCGAAGACGAACCGCAGTTTAAGGTAAGGATTTTCATTTTTCCACCCTCTTTCCTTCTTTGTCGTATTTAAAAAATCCCTCGCCTGTTTTTATTCCGAGTTTTTCTTCCCTCACAAGTTTACGAAGCAAAGGACAAGGCCTGAATTTAGGCTCGCCCAACTCTTTAAACAAAGATTCAAGCCATTCAAGAATGTAGTCAAGGCCAATGTAATCGGCAAGGGCAAGAGGACCCATAGACATGTCATAACCAAGCCTTATGGCTTTGTCAATATCTTCCGCAGACGCCAAGCCTTCCATTAAAACGTGCATAGCCTCGTTTAAAAGAGGCAGAATAACCCTTGTGGTAACGTATCCCGGATATTCAAAAACCTCAATGTATTCCCTTCCCAAATCGGATAAAAACTGTTTTGTTCTCAAAACCGTTTCTTTGGAAGTTTTCAATCCCTTGACAACCTCAACTATGGGCACTTTGTAAACCGGATGGATAAAATGAAGGCCTATAAGCCTTGAAGGGTCTCTCAAAACTTTTGAAACCTCGGTAACGCTAATCGTTGTAGTCGTCATTATAAGCAATGCGTCGGAATCGCTTATAAAATCAAGGTTTGAAATAAGTTCTTTTTTCTCTTCTTCCGTTTTCCCTTTTGATTCAAAGAAAATAGCGGCATTTGCAAGGTCTGCCTTAACCGTTGTCGTTTCTATTCTGCTTAAAACCGCACGCTTTTCGCTTTCGGTCATTCCCCATTTCTCAATTTCCCTGTCAATTGCAAACTCAATTCCCTTTAAAGCCTCTTTCAAATTTTCTTCGCTTTCGTCATACATAATGACATCAAGGGCATTACGCGCAACAGTCATAGCAATTCCCTGAGCAATTGTGCCTGTCCCGAGAATTGCCACAAGATTCTGTTTCATAAAGCCTCTCCTATATAAAATCTTCCTAAGAATTCTACCATAAATTCACAAATAACGGGGATTTATAAGGTCAATTTGTGAAAAACAAGGCAAAAATCATTTTTTCTTTCTTTTTGTTTAAGTTAGGCGTAATTTATAGAAAACAAAGGTGTTATTTGTGCACATATTTTTGTGCTCTGCGCTAAACATACGAAAAAATCTAAAAAAATCCATTTTTAAACAAAGTTTTCCACAGAGAATTCCACAGAATTTGTGAAGATTTACAAACCCTTGAATTTGTCTATTGAATGGGAAATTTTATTAAGAAATTCAATGGTTTCATCGGTTTTGTTAAGGGCGTTGGCCAAATGGTTTCTCAAAGTTTCAAAAGTTTTTAAGGAATTTTTAACCTCGTTTTGAAGCGAGATAATTCTTTCCAACACTTCCTCAACCCTGTCTTCAATCTCAAAGGCGTTTAAGCCTTCGGAAATAACGTGAAGGTAAGAATACAAAGTGTTAGGCGAGACGGGAAACACTCTTTTCTGCACCGCATACTTGTACAATTCAAGATTTTCCACAAAAAGAGAATACCATACGCTTTCGGAAGGAATATACATAAAGGCAAAGTTTGTGGTACTTCCCTGCGAAGAAGAAACCTTTATGTATTTTCCCGAAATGCTGTCTATCATTTTTTTAACACCGGAAATAAACTGCCTTGCGTTTCCTTTTAAATAATCCTCAAACTTGTCAAGCGGAAACTTTGCGTCAATCGGAAGGATTTTTTCTCCCAAAAAAATTACCGCGTCAACTTTATCCTTTCCTATTGCAAACTGAGTTGAAAACCTGTCCTGAGGCAGTGTGTCCCTAAGCATATTTTCAAGCAAAACTTCGCCGAAAATTCCCCTCTGCTTGGGCGGTTTGAGAATATCCTGCAACTTCTTTATTTCGGAAGACATTTTTTCAAGGTTTTCTATTTTTTCCGTCATTGCGCCAATCTTTGAGGACAATCCGGAAGTCTGGTCTATAAACGTTTTATGCACGTCCCTAACCGTTGTCGTCAAAGACTCGTTAACCTCTGCAATTGTCTTATTTACCTTTGTTTCAAGTTGAGAAAGCCTGTTTTTTGTTTCGGATACAGAAGAAGCGTTTATATTTTCAAGTTCGCTTTTCGCCTTTAAAACCTCTTCCTTCAAAGAGGAAAGATTGTTAACCACAATATCCTTTGTGTGGGAAAGGTCTGACGACACTCCTTTCAGCAGTTTGTTTTCAAATTCCAAACCCAATGTGCTTAAACTGTCCCTTATGTCCGATAACGCAGAGAAATAATGGTTTACGGCGTCTTCAAGCCTTAAAAGCCTTTCGTTGCTTTTTGAGTTTGAAACCTTAATCAGAATAACTATAAGAAAAATTACGATAATTACGAGAAGAATAAGAAACCCGATTAAAAAACCCTGCATAAAATCCATAAAAACCTACCTGTTTATTGTGTCAACCTTGGCGACAATTACCGCGTCAACCGGCGCGTCGCTGTATTTTATCAACTGCACCGCAGCATCGCCCTCTATTGTTACTATCACCTTTTCCCCAATACCCACCCCAATAGTATCAAAAGCCACAACCTCTTCCCCTGTTTTTTTTCCGTTTAAGTCAACTATGTCAAGGACATAGATGGGATAGCCGTGCAACCTTTTGTTTTTTTCGGTTGAAATTATCTGCCTTGAAACAATGCCTATTTTCATTTCGCTATCTCGTCAACTTTCGCTATTACCGTTGAATCTGTGGGTACAATCTGCGGAAGAAAGCAGTGCGATGCTTCATAGCCTTGCACAAAAACAACGTATTCACCCTCTCCCACCCCGACGCAGTCAAGGGCAAAAAAAGGCTCTCCGTAAGGCTTATAACTTTTGTCAATTCTTCTCAACGCAAGTATCCTTTTGCCTTCCAAAGGCTTGTTTTTCACAGTGCTCCATAATTTTCCGACAACAACGCCTAATTCCATAGATACTCTCCCTTATGAAATTATACCAAACATAAACTTTACAAATAAACCTTTATTAGGTCACAACAAAAATCTTTACAAAATCGTAATGTTTTTTCGTTTTTTTGACTTTAATCAAAAGATAAAAAAAAGTTTACTTTAAAATAAGATTAAACATTGCCCCGCTTGGGGAAAAAGTAAGTGTTAAGAGGAGGTTATATGAACGGGTTTATTGATAAGATGCTTGAAAAAAAGTATCTTTTCACCGCATTTTGGTTTATTACCATTGTTATGGTGGTTGCCTTAATCGGCTTTACCGCACACATGGTAAAAGAGGTGCCCCCTATTCCCGAAAAGGTTGTTTCTCAAGACGGCGAAGTTTTATATACCTATGACGACGTTGTTGAAGGAAAGGCTTATTTTCAGGAATTTGATTTAATGGATTACGGCACAATGCTTGGAATGGGCGCATATTTAGGCCCCGACTTTCCTGCGGAATTGCTCCACAAAAGGGCTGAATTTCTTTACGACTATTATTCAAAAACACAATTTGGCTATCCCTACAATGAACTTGAAGACGAAGGACAAAAGGGATATGTAAAAGCGTTAACAATCAAAGACATTAGAGGAACAAAGTTAACGGATAAAACAGTTGTTTTAACAGATGCTTCCGCACAGGCGTACAAAGCAAACAGAGACTACATCGTGAATTTCCTTGTTAACGGCAATAAAGAGTTGGCATTCCCCGGCGGGGTTATCAAACCGGAAGAAGCAAAAAAAATCGCCGCTTTCTTTGATTGGGGACAGTTGGCGGCATCAAGCATAAGGCCGGGAACAAAGGTTACTTGGACCAACAACTGGCCGAAAGAGCCCTTGATAGACCAGGACGTAACATGGTCTTCAATTGTCTGGTCTTTGTTTCAATTGCTCGCTTTATGGACTTTGACAATATTAATTCTTTACCTTGTTTACGAACACCTTCTTAAAAAAGAAGACAATAATCTTGAAGAGCCTCTTAAACTAACTTCTCTTTATCCTTCCCAGAGAAAACTCTTCAAATACATTCCACTTGTAGCGTTGTTTTTTGTAATTCAGGTGTTTATAGGCGGATACATTGCCCATATTTACACCGAACCTGCAAAAAACTTTGTTCTCAGCCAATCAATACTTCCCTTTAACGTAATGAGGGCATTGCATATAAATATAGCAATCGTTTGGGTTGCAATTGGCTGGCTTGTCGGCGGAATGTTTATCGCCCCACTTGTGGGAAAAGACGACTTGAAATTCCCGTGGCTTGTTGACGTTCTTTGGCTTGCCTTAATCGTTGTCGGCGCAGGCGGGCTTATAGGAATTTACCTTGGCGCAACGGGACACATGAGAGACATGTGGTTCTGGCTCGGAAACGAGGGAAGAGAGTTTCTAAACCTCGGAAGAGTTTGGGACATTGGCCTTGTGGTTGGCCTTGTAATGTGGTTCTTAATGGTATTTTCCACAATCAGAAAGGCAAAAGAAAATAACGTAATGGTAGGCACAATTATTTGGTCTGCCTTCGGTATTGCTACACTCTACATGGCAGGAATGGCTCCTGTTCACAAAATTTTCCCGAATTTTACAGTTGACGATTATTACAGATGGTGGGTTGTTCACCTTTGGGTTGAGTTAACTTTTGAACTTTTTGCCGCAGGCGTTCTTGCTTACCTTGCGGTTGTTTTAGGCCTGGTTTCAAGAAAATCCGCGGAAAGAATCATGCTTCTTGAACTTGTTCTCGTAATGTTGTCGGGAACATTGGGCGTTGCTCACCACTACTGGTGGCAGGGGCTTTCCGAATACTGGGTGGCAATAGGAAGTATTTTCTCCGCTTTGGAACCTGTTCCCCTTGTTCTCCTTATGGTTGAAGCGTGGAAAGAATACAAACACATCAAAGGCGAAGGACAGTCATTCCCCTTTACAATCCCATTCTTATGGCTTACAGGTTCGGCATTTTTAAATTGGTTCGGCGCAGGCTTCCTTGGTATGGTTGCCAACCTTCCTATCGTTAACTACTACTCCCACGGCACCTACCTTATTATGCCTCACGGCCACGTTGCACTGTTAGGCGCTTTCGGATACATATCCATAGCGTTCCTCTACATTGTGGCAAGGTCAAAAGCGGCAGTTGACGGAACTGAATGGGACGACAAGTTAAGCAAAATAGGTTTCTGGCTTGTCACAATAGGCGTGCTTCTATTTGCAGTGCCCACAATGGTTATAGGTCTGCACCAGACAGCGGTTGCAAAAGAGTTTGGGTACTATGCCGCAAGGTCAAGGGAAACCATAGAGCAGATTATTACTTGGTCTTGGGTAAGGGTTGTTCCCGATACAATGATTATTTTGGGAGCATTGACGGTATTCTTTGATTTGTTCAAGAAAACCTACCTTGCCAAAAAGAAATAAATTCACGGGGGCGCTAAGCCCCCTTTTTTAGTTAAAAAACAATTTCCCGCTAAAATCTTTGCCCTAAATTATTTCTCTGTTGTATAATTCAAAAATATGGACACGGTTACTTTTGTTTCCGTTTTGCGAGAAAATCTGGATTATTTAAAAAAACCGGGAGAAGAATAACCTAAATTTCCGGAGGAAAAATGTCTGACAAAATAGTTGACGCAAAGGGATTGGCTTGTCCCCAACCGGTAATTATGACAAAAAACGCTTTAAGCGAGATTGAGGAAGGAATAATAACCGTCCTTGTTGACAGCATTGCATCAAGGGAAAACGTTAAAAGGTTTGCGGAATCGCAGGGCTGCACCGTCAACATTAAAGAAAAAGACGGATACTTTGAAATTGAGATAGTAAAAGGATACGCCTGCACGGTGCCCTATGAGGAAAAAAATAATGATAAAACCTCGGAAAAAGTTGTGTTTGTCTCTTCCGACTCAATAGGCCCCGATTATGAACTTGGAAAAGAGTTAATGAAAGGGTTTTTGAAAACATTTTTAGACCTTGAAAAAAAAGACCTGCCTAAAAAAATTATTTTCGTAAACAAAGGGGTTCACATAACCTGCTTCTGGGAAGAAACTATTGAGGCCTTAAAAGAACTTGAAAATAAAGGGGTTGAAATATACTCGTGCGGGGCATGCCTGAATTACTTTAAAATAACAGATGAATTGAAAGTGGGACAGATAGGCAACGCCTTTGATTCCGTGCAATCCCTTATGCAGGGGGAATCGGTTATAAATTTAGGTTAAAGGAATGAAATGGACAAAAGAAAAAAGATAACCGCTTACGTTAAAGCGGCAGGTTGAGCGGGCAAATTAGGTCCGGGCGACCTTGAAGAAATTATAAAAGACATTCAATTTTCAGCCGACAACAGGAATATTGTGGTTGACTTAAAGACAAACGACGACGCCGGAGTTATACGCGTCCACGGAAACAAATGCCTTGTCCAGACAGCAGATTTTATTACCCCGGTTGTTGACGACCCGTACATGTACGGAAAGATTGCCGCAGCAAACTCTTTAAGCGACGTGTTTGCCATGGGGGGAGACGTATTAACAGCCTTAAACCTTGTTATGTACGACTCGTGCCACATTGAAAAGGAAGAAATGAGGGAAATTCTTAAAGGCGGTTTTGACGCGGTAAAAGAAGCGGGCGGAGTTATTATAGGCGGGCATACCGTTGAAGACAGCGAAATGAAATACGGGCTTGCAGTTACAGGAATAGTTGAGGAAGAAAAAATCATTAGAAACAACACCGCCAGAATAGGAGACAAAATAATACTCACAAAGCCTCTGGGCATGGGAATAATTACAACCGCAAACAAGGTTGACATGGTTTCCGAAAAAACAATGGAAGAGGCAACAAAAATAATGGCGCACTTAAATTTATATGCCA
>JAMOUY010000096.1 GCA_027067895.1 Acidobacteriota bacterium | reverse complement strand
TGATTTCTTAGGCGGCTATTCGGCGCTTGTTCAAAAGGGGACGACAAATGTTGAAGAGGAGTTTATTGAGTCTATTCCCGAAGCGCTGACTATAACAGAGCACATTTGCTCTTCTGTTAACGTTGCTTCAACAAGGGCGGGCATAAATATGGACGCTGTTTACCGCATGGGTTTTGTTATCAAAAAAATGGCTGAAATGACAAAGGAAAGGGGCGCACTTGCGAACGCGAAGTTTGTGGTTTTTGCAAACGCGGTTGAGGACAATCCCTTTATGGCGGGGGCTTTCCACGGCGTAAGCGAGCCTGAATGCGTAATAAACGTCGGGGTTTCTGGCCCCGGGGTTGTGAACGACGTTGTTAAAAAAGCGGGAAATGTTGATTTGGGCACTCTTTCCGAGATTATAAAGAAAACTGTTTTTAAAATAACCAGGGCGGGGGAGTTGATAGGCAGGGAAGCGGCTAAAAGGCTTGGGGTAAAATTCGGCATACTTGATTTATCCCTTGCACCGACGCCTGCCGAGGGAGACTCTGTTGCAGAGATTTTAAAGGGCATAGGCCTTGAACAGCCGGGAGCGCCGGGAACGACTGCGGCACTTGCAATGCTTACCGATGCGGTTAAGAAAGGCGGGGTTATGGCTTCTTCCTATGTTGGCGGAATGAGCGGTGCGTTTATCCCTGTTTCCGAAGATGCCGCAATGATTGAGGCTGTAAAGTTGGGCGCTTTGACGCTTGAAAAGTTGGAAGCAATGACCGCCGTGTGCTCGGTGGGGCTTGACATGGTTGCCGTGCCGGGAGATACCCCTGCTGAATCAATTTCAGGTTTAATAGCCGATGAAATTGCCATAGGTGTTGTAAACGGAAAGACCACGGCAGTTAGAATTATCGTTCCCCCCGGGGCAAAAGTCGGGGACGAAGTAAATTTCGGCGGACTTTTGGGAATGGCCATTGTTCAGGATATAAATAAATTTTCCGCAAAAAGGTTTGTAGAGAGAGGCGGAAGAATTCCCGCGCCTATTACAAGCATGAGAAACTGATTTGATTAAGAAAAAAATGACGGAAAAAGAGTTAATCGCAAGGCTGAAATCAGGAGACGAAGAGGCTTTCAATCTTTTTTTTGAAAAATACAAAAACACTATTTACAACTTTGGTTTGAAATTTTGCGGCAATACCGAGGACGCTTCGGACATTTTGCAGGAAACCCTTCTAAATGCGTTTAAGTACATAAAGAACTTTAAAGGGGAATCCAAACTCTCAACATGGCTTTACAGAATAGCGGCAAACGCATGCCAGAAGAAAAAATTGTCGGAAAAAAACGTTGTTTCTTTTGACGAGTTGGAAGAGAATCAGATTCACACTTTAAATAAGCACAATGAAAATCCTCATGTAAACTTTGAGCGAAGAGAGATAGAAAAACTTATCCGCAAGGCTATTCTGCGCCTTCCCGAACAGTATAGAATTCCTTTGATTTTGAAAGACATTGAAGGGCTTAACCATCAGGAAATATCCGAAGTGCTGAATATTTCCCTTACAAACGCCAAGGTAAGGCTTCACAGGGCAAGGCTTATGCTTAAATCAATTGTGGAAGACCTTTTGAAAGAAGGCAAAGATGAACGATAAGTGCAAGAAAATTATGGAGTGTCTTTCCGATTATCTTGACGGGGAGATGTCCGAAGAGTTGTGTGAAATGGTTGAGAAGCATGTAAAAGAATGCGAAGAGTGTATGTGTTTTGTTGACGGTTTAAAAACCACTGTACAATGCCTTCAATCTCTTCCCGCCGACAAAATTCCGGAAAATATAGAAAAATCCGTGCTGGAAAACTTGAAAAAAATTCTTTTTGAATAATTTGCTATAATAGAATTAGCAAACTTAAAGGTTAACGATATGAAAAAAAAGGAATTTTTTTCTCTTATTCTTTTTGCATTCGTGTTTGTTTACTTTGTTGCAAATAACGGAGATTTTTTTAAGAGAAAAAGTTATGGCGGGAAAAAATTTGCAATAGATAAAACAATGCCTCTGTTTATTAGGGCTTTGCAAAAGGGAGACAGTGTTTCTTTGAAAAAGGTTTACCTTCGCATTAACAAAATTGACCGCCCTCTAACTCTCTTCAATTTGACAATGTCCCCTGTTGTCTGGAATGACGCCGCATTGAATTACAGGGGAGATTACAAAGTAGTGAAAACAATAGAGATTTACGGAAAACCGATAGGTTATTTGGGAGAGGGAAACAGAATTATAAAAAAAGAAAAAAGCAATGCGCAAGCAACTTTATGGGTATTGCTTATAGTGCTTTTTTTCATTGTTTCTTTCAGTGATTTGAATTTTTTACAAATTTTCTATCTTTTCGGTTTAATATTTATTTTTGCTTATACCAAGGCATTTATTCCCATAGTTTTGTTTTTTTCTCTTTTGTATGTAAAGTTTGGAAGAAGAAAAATTCCCGAGTATCTTGCATCAGGTGTCTTTTTTCTCTTTGCGGGAATTGGATGTTTTCTTCTGCTTGAAAGCCCGTTTGTTTTTTACGATATTTACTCTTTTTTCGGAAACCCGAATTTTATTCAATACTTTTTTTCGCTGATTCTTTCCGCCACTTTTTTTCTTATGCTTAAACCGGGAAAAGTTGCAATTTTTTTGCTTTTTATGTCTTTGTTTTTGGGTTTTCCCGTTTTTATTTTTCTGGCAGTTATTTTTTTCGTCTCTTTTATTAAAGGGAAAAGTATTTCTTCTTTATTGCTCAAAATTCTTGTTTTTTCAATTTTGTTTGCCGGTTTGGGGCATTTTTTCTCTTACCTTAATTTGAAAAAATTTGTAAAATCGCAGGATTTTTCTTATTCCTATTTCCAAAAAACAGGTCTTGAAAAGTTAAACAGATATTTGAAACTTGCCTCAACAAGAGGTTTTGCCGATCTAAGGGATTTTGTTTTAAGAAGCGGTCTTGAAAACGAGGATTTTTTTGCTGCTTATTTCAACGTTTTGGGCGAGGCTGTTGAAAAATACTCAAACAATCTTCCTGAAATAATGGAATTTTCAAAAGAAGCCAAATTTTTTGATATT
>JAMOUY010000095.1 GCA_027067895.1 Acidobacteriota bacterium | reverse complement strand
TTCCCTTTCACCCACAAACACAGTATTTGTTTTAAAATCAAGTTTTATAACGTAAAGAGGCTTTTTCCACGAAATTCCAAGTCCCTTTCTCTGGCCTATTGTGTAGTAGGCAAGCCCTTTGTGGTAACCTAAAATCGCGCCGTTTACGTGTTTTATAAACCCTTTTTTCAACGGGATTTTTCCCGCGGCAAACTCTCCCGGTTTTTTTCCGCCGGTAAAACACAATTCTTGGCTTTCCTTTTTTTCCGCAACGACAAAATTATTCTGCCTTGCTATTTCCCTGACTTTGTCTTTTGTCAGGTTTCCGAGGGGAAAGAATAAATTTTCAATATGTTTTTTTCTTATCATTGAAAGAAAGTATGTCTGGTCTTTTGCCTTGTCTATTCCTCTCAAAAGGTTTCCGTCAATCTGTCTTGCGTAATGTCCCGTTGCAAGCATGTCAAAGCCTTCTTTCAAAGCGTAATCAACAAGATAGCCGACTTTTAAAAACCTGTTGCACCATCCGCACGGATTTGGGGTAATCCCGAGGCGGTAAAGGTCTAAAAAAGGATTGACTATTTTTTTCCTAAACTCGTCTTCAAGATGAATTACCCTGTGCTTTATATTCAATGTTTTGCAAAGTTTTTTTGCGTCTTCAATATCCGAACTTGAACAGCAAATCTTTAAATTACACCTTGCGCTTTCAATATCTTTGTGAAAAACAAGGGTTATGCCTTCAACGTAAAATCCCTCTTTTTTCAGAAGGTAAGCGGAAACTCCCGAATCCACTCCCCCGCTCATTGCCAAAAGTATTTTTTTCATAAAAAACCTTCCTTTCAGGCTTCAAATAATTTTAACACGTGAAAAACAAGACGTAAGTAAGTGTTTTGTTGTAAAATAAAAGTAAGTCAAATTTGGGGGAAAAAATGTCAATTTTAAGAGCGGTTATTGTGATTTTGGCGGTTGTTGTGTTTATTCACGGATACAGGGGATTGGTTAACGGCAGGGTATATGTCAGGGGAATGTATGCGGATAAAGAGAAAAATCCCAAATTTTTCTGGATAAGCATTGTTCTGATTTTTCTTTCCGCCGTTGCGCTTTTTGTTATGGCTTTTGTCGCTAAAATTAAGTAGTTTATTCCTTTCTCTTTGCTTCCTGCCAAAGTTTTTCCATTTCTTCAAGGGAAGAGTTGTAAATATCGGTGTTTTTTTCAATATGCTTGAATCTTTTCATAAATTTTTTGTTTGTTTCCCTTAGGGCGTCTTCCGGGTCAATTTCGTATTTTCTTGCAAGTTGGGCAATTGTAAACAGCAAATCGCCTATTTCTTCCTTGATTTTTTTTCTGTCTCCCTCTTTCATTGCCTCTTTTACCTCTTGCCATTCTTCTTCAACCTTTTCCGCAACCTCTTCCGGTTTTTCCCAATCAAAGCCTATTCGTGAAGTTTTTACGCCGATTTGAAATGCGGTCTGCAAGGCCGGAAGTTTTTTTGCAATTCCCGAAAGAAAGCCTTTTTCCTTTTTCTTTTCCCTTTCCTTTGCCTTGATTTTTTCCCAGTTTTCCAAAACCTCGTCGGTTGAGTTTACCTTGTCGTTTCCGAAAACATGCGGATGCCTTCTTATCATTTTTTCGTTTATTGTTTTGATTACGTCTTCTATGGAAAAATTTCCGCATTCTTCCGCAATTCTTGACTGAAAAATAATTTGAAGAAGCAAATCCCCCAATTCTTCTTTGAGTTTGTCAAAGTCTTTTTCGTCTATTGCGTCAATTGTTTCGTAGGCTTCTTCAATGAGAAACGATTTTAGAGTTTCAAGTGTTTGTTTTCTGTCCCACGGACAGCCGTTTTCGCTTCTCAAAGTTGCCATTATTTCAACAAGTTTGTCAAATTCCTTCATTTTTTCACCTCAAATGTGTATTGGATAGCCGGACGCAATGTGAAAGACTTCCATTAAACTTTCGGATACCGTCGGGTGGGGGTGTATAATTTCGCTCAACTCTTCAACCTTCATTCCCTTATGAATTGCCACGGCGCATTCGGAAATCAATTCGGACGCGTTTGCGCCTACAATGTGCATTCCCAAAAGTTTTCCGCTTTTCTTGTCAAAAACCGCTTTTACAAACCCGTTTTTCACTCCCTCAATATAGGCTTTGCCGTTTGCGGTTAACGGAAACTTTGCCTCTTCCGCCTCTATTTTCTTTTCTTTTGCGTTTTCAATACTCATTCCCACAAAAGCCGCTTCCGGGTAAGAGTAAACCACGCCGGGGCAGGCTTTGTAAATGTCGTCTCTGTCTTCTTTCCCGATTATGCGGTTTACGGCCTTTATTCCTTCCCTTGAAGCAAGGTGGGCAAGTTTGGGCGTGTCTATTACGTCGCCTATTGCGTAAATTCCCTTTACCTCTGTTTCAAGGTTTTGGTTTACTTTTATATGGCCTTTTTCAAGCGCAATGTCTGTTTTGTGCAGATTTAACCCGTCAATGTTAGGTTTTCTTCCAACTGCAAGCAGGACTTTTTCCGCTTCAATTTCCTTTTTCTCGCCGTTGTATTCGTATTCAACCTTGCCGTTTTTCACAGATAACACCTTTGCTTCGGTAAAAACTTTAACTTTCTGCTTTTTCAATTCCGTTTCAAGTATTTCCGCAGCCTCTTTGTCCATTCCGGGAATAAGTTGGGGCATCAATTCAAGTATTGTTGTTTCAACCCCGAAAGCCGACATTATGCTTGCAAATTCAACGCCTATTACCCCTCCGCCTATTATAGCCATGGATTTTGGAAGTGTTTCAAAAGACAGCGCTTGGGTTGACGAGATTACAAACTCGCCGTCAAAGGTTATGTGGGGCAGTTCGGCGGGTTTTGAGCCTGTTGCGATTATACAGTTTTCAAATTCAATCTCTTTTCCGTTTACTTCCAATGTTGAGTTGTCAATAAAAGACGCCGTGCCGTTTATAACCTCAACCCCGTTTTTCTGCATTAAAAATTCAATCCCTTTTGTCAGTTTGTTTACAATTCTGTCTTTTCTCTTTGAGGCTTTTTTAAAGTCAAAGGAAAACTCTTTTACCTCTATTCCCAACTCTTTCATAAAT
>JAMOUY010000094.1 GCA_027067895.1 Acidobacteriota bacterium | reverse complement strand
TTTAACGGACACTCTTCAATTGATTTTTTCTCCGCGTTCAATTCCCTTAAAAGTTCGGTTTGAATCAATGCCGACGCGGTTTTCGGGTTTCCGCTCTGTTTCGCCGCCGTTTCAAAGTAATCGGCAAGGCTTTTTTCAAGTGTCAGAAAGTATGCGTCTTCTTTTTTTATTCCGAATTCTTTTTCAAACCTTAAAGCCTTTTCAAGTGGAAGTTCGGGCATGGTTTTTCTAATTTTTTCAATTTCTTCTTTGGTGATTACAAGAGGCTTTAAGTCCGGTTCGGGAAAGTATCTGTAATCGTGGGCGCCTTCCTTTGAGCGCATAGGCCTTGTTTCGTTTTTCTTTTCGTCGTAAAGCCTTGTTTCCTGCACAATTTTTCCGCCGGATTTGATAATCTCAATCTGCCTCTTTATTTCGTAGTCTATTGCTTTTTGAACAAACCTGAAAGAGTTGAGGTTTTTCAATTCGGCTTTTGTTCCCAATTCTTTCTGCCCTTTCGGCCTTACGGATATGTTTGCGTCGCAACGAAGCGAGCCTTCTTCCATATTTCCGTCGCAAATACCCAAATACCTTAAAATTGCCCTTAACTGGACAAGGTATCTGTATGCGCCTTCCCCGCTTCTCATATCCGGTTTTGAGACTATCTCAATCAAAGGAATGCCGCTTCTGTTGTAATCGACAAGGGTTCTGTCCCCTTTATGGATTGATTTTGCCGCGTCTTCCTCAATGTGAATTCTTTCAAGCCTGAAAGAGGTGTTTTCGTCAACCTTTACCTCTCCCCCTTCGCATATCGGGATTTCATACTGGGTTATCTGATAGCCTTTTGGCAAATCCGGGTAAAAGTAATTTTTTCTTGAAAATACCGAAGTCAGATTTATTTTGCAGTTAAATGCAAGTCCCGCTTTTATGGCAAATTCCACAGCCCTTTTGTTTATTACGGGCAGTGCCCCGGGAAGCCCTAAGCATACGGGACAGGTGTTTGTGTTTGGTTCGTCTTTGAAGTCTGTTTTGCAGGAACAAAACATTTTTGTGCTTGTTTTTAATTGTGCGTGAACCTCTAAGCCTATTACAGCCTCAAATTCCATTTTCTCCCCTTATCATTTTTTAAGGCGTTCAAAAACGGTTTTCAATTTCTTTATTTCGTTTTTCAATTTTTCGTTTTTCGCGCAAATCTCTTTCTGATATTTTGAGTAAAGTTCAAAGTCGCTGTCGGAAAAAACGCTTAAAGGATTGTTTACTTCGGCCATTTTTTCCATTGCATTAAAATCAATCTGTTCTTCAAGTTGTTTTGCCGCTTCCGGGTGTTCTTTTTTCAATTTTTCAATCTCTTCTTTTGTTTTTTTAGCTTCTTCTTTTGCGTTTTCAATATTCTTTTTTGTTTCTTCTTTGTACTGCTCAACCGGTTTGTCTTTGATATATGTGTACATTTCAACAATCTTTACAAACGCCTTTTTGTAATGTTCTTTTTCTTCGTCTGTCTGCGCTATTTTGTCAAGGTATTCGTCCGGGTTGAAAACGGTTGCAAGTGAGTTCATTGAAAAGGCAAGAATGTCCATTGCGCTTAAATCTCCTTTTTTTGCCTTTTCTTCAATCTTTTGATTTTCTTTTTCAAGGTTTGCAAGTGCCAAATCAAGTGATTTTAGATATGCATCAAAATCTTTTTCCGTAAGAGCAATGTTTTCGTTTTTTTCTCCGTTTTCGGTGTTTTCATTTTTTGCCTCTTTTTCCTGTTCTTCTTTCAACTCTTTCATTTTTTCTTTTGCTTTTTTAGCAAATTCCATAGCCATTGAAACTGCCTGTTTTTCCTTTTTTTCTTCTTTTTTTCCAAAAAAAGAACAGGAAGTTAGTGATAAAACAATTGTTAAAGATACTACCAAAGTTAACGCTTTTTTCATTTTTTTCCTCCTTATTTTCTCTCAACTACAAGTTGGGAAAAGTCTGCGATTTTTAAGAAAATTTCCTTTAATTCCGAAAGAAGGGAAAGCCTGTTTTGCTTTAAATCTTCTTCCTTGGCCATAACCATAACCTTGTCAAAGAATGTGTCTATTGCGGAAGAAAGTTTTGCTATTTCCTTTAATCCGGTAAGGTAATCCTTCTTTTCCGCAAGGCTGGAAACAGCCTCTTTCAGTTTTTTTGTTTCTTCAAATAGTGTTTTCTCTTCGCTTTCAACAAGAAGCGAAGGCTTGATTTCGCTTTTTATAAAATCCTTTGCCGAATTTAAAATATTGTTTATCCTTTTGAAACTTGTGGCAACTTTTAAAAAATCCTCGTCTTTTCTCATCTCTTTAACCGCTTTAATCCTGTTAAGCGCGTCAATCAGGTTTCCGTGGGGTATTGCGAGAATTGAGTTTATCTCGTCGTATTTGTATCCGTTTTTTTCAAGGAAAAACGAAATTCTTGCGTCAAAAATTGAGAAAACGGATTTTTCCCACTCTTTTCTGTCAATTTTCAGGTATTGCTCGTAAATGCCGAAACTTTCTTTTACAAATGAATAAAAATCAAAATCAAGGTTTTTCTTGAAAATAATGTTTACAATTCCCTGAGAAGCCCTTCTCAAACCGAACGGGTCTTTTGAGCCTGTGGGTTTTATTCCCACCGCAAGGCAGCCTAAGAAGGTGTCAAGTTTGTCGGTTAACGATGCGATTACCCCTTCTTCCGTTTCGGGGACGTCGTCTTCAAAAGACTGAGGTTTGTAATGGTCATAAATTCCCTTCCAAATTCCGTATTCCTTGCCTTCCTCTTTTGCGTAAAGCCCGCCCATAATTCCCTGCAATTCGGGAAATTCGTAAACCATGTCGGTTGCCAAATCGCATTTGCAAAGTTCAATTGTTTCTTTTGCGGTGTAATAGTTGAAATCAATGTGTTTCTTTAAGATTTCCGCCAAAGCAATCATTCTTACGATTTTGTCGGCATAGGTCCCCAAGTCGGATTGAAATGTCATTCTTTCAAGTTTTTCCATTCTTGTGATTAACGGTTTTTTTCTGTCTTCGTCCCAGAAAAACTTTGCGTCGTAAAGCCTTGCCGCAAGCACCCTCTCGTTTCCGTTTTTCACATAGCCTTTTTTATCCTCAAC
>JAMOUY010000093.1 GCA_027067895.1 Acidobacteriota bacterium | reverse complement strand
GGGAATTCTTTTATAAACTGCCTAATCAATTCTATTGTTTTGCCGTCCAAGTCCCTTTTTACTCCGCCAACCCTTGTATAGGATGTGGTAAGCCTTCCGCCTGTCATTCTCTCAAAGATGTCGTAAATAAATTCCCTGTATTTGAAGAGATACAAAAATGCGGAAAATGCGCCTATGTCAACGGCGTTAATGCCTACGCAGACAATGTGGTCCGCAATCCTTCCCAATTCGCAGGCAATAACCTCAATTACCTGAGCCCTTGGCGGAGACTGGATTCCCAATAACTTCTCAACGGCAAGGGTATAGCCGACATTGTTATTAATAGCAGAGGTGTAATTCATTCTGTCCGTAAAGGGGATAAACTTTTGATAAGTTCTGTTTTCCCCCAACTTTTCAACACCCCTGTGCAAATAACCAATCCTCGTTTCGCTCCCGACTATGGTTTCCCCCTCTAATTCAAGGACAATGTGAAGCGTCCCGTGGGTAATTGGATGAGAGGGACCCATGTTTACAATCATTCTATCGGTTTTGATATCCAGTTCTTTCTTTATGTTAGTCATGGCAGTGTAAATTATCTCCTTCCAGAGGATACTCTTTTCTCAAAGGATGGCCTTCAAATTCATCCCACATGAGAATCCTCTTTAAGTTTGGATGGTTTTTAAACCTGATACCAAACATATCGTAAACCTCACGCTCATACCAGTTTGCGGTTTTGTAGATAGAAGATACGGAATCTATCTCAGGCCAATCTTCCTTTAAAGGAACCTTTACAATTAACCTTAAATAAGGCTCCATTGAAAGCATGTTGTAGATAACCTCAAACTTGTTTTCCTTGTGGGGATAATGCACCGCCGTTAAGTCAATTAGCATGTTAAACCCGTTTTCCTTTAAAAACTGCAACAATTCGGTTATTTTTGACGGGTCTTTTAAAATAAGGAAAGAGTCTTTTCTAAGCCCTTCCTTAAACTCAACAGCATCAGCGAAGTATTTGGTCAGCAGGCTTATAATCTGTTTCATGGCTCATTTGCTCCAATCTTTTATAGAATTCTTCTATTCTTCTTTTCCTGTCAAGCAAAGACTCCCGCTCTACCAATTTTTGAATTTCCATCAAACCTTTAATAAAGGCTTCCGGTCTCGGGGGGCAACCGTTTACGTAAACGTCAACGGGAATTACCCTGTCAATTCCCTGCTGAACCGAGTATGACCTGAAAAAACCACCCGAACATACGCATGAGCCAATAGCCATAACCCATTTAGGCTCCGCCATCTGCGCATAAATTTTTCTCAAAACAGGCACCATTTTTCTTGTGATAGTACCCATTACCATCATCAAATCACTTTGTCTGGGGGAAAATCTCATAGCCTCGGCACCAAACCTTGAAAGGTCAAAACGAGATGCCTGAACAGCCATAAACTCAATCGCACAGCAAGCCGTCCCGAAAGGCATTGGCCATAGAGACCACTTTCTTGCCCAATTAACGGCTTTTGACAACTGCGTTGTGAAAATAGTATCGCCGAGCGCCTTTTCTATTCCCATTCCAGTGCTCCTTTCCACCATACGTAAAGATAACCGGCAAGCAAAACAATGAGGAAAAACACCATTTCCATTAAAATAAACTTACCGGTGGTTATATACTTTTTGTAAATCACCGCCCACGGATACATAAACGCTATTTCAACGTCAAAAAGAATGAACAGCATGGCGATAACAAAATATTTAACAGAATACCTTCTCCTTGCATCAGGTTGAACAAGGGGAGCACCGCACTCGTAAACGTCAAGTTTTTTCTCGTGAGGTCTTTTGGGACCGAGCAAAGCGGATAATCCCACCATAATTATGGCAGTGATTACCGATAATCCCAAAAGAAGCACGATTGGTCTAAAAAGAACAAGTTCCCCCATCTTTACCCCTTTTCTTTACTGTCTGAATTTGCCGTAAAGTTTTTCGTAGGTTTTCAAAGCTTTTTCAAGTTCCTTTTTATCGCTCTCATAACTTGCGGGATATCTTCCCGATTTTCTTTTAATTTCTTCCGCTTTTCTAATTCTTCCCTTCAATGTCATAATTCTGTTAGCAAGTTTTCTCTTGTTTTCCTGCTCAATCTGCTTGTTTTTCTGCTCAATTTTAATATTTTCCTCAAACCTTGTAATTATTTCCTGAGCCTCTTTTTTCTTCTTTTTAAGATTTCTGTTTCCGGGGAATTTTCTCAATCCTTCATTGATTGTTGAAAGAGCAACTTTGCATTTGGAAAGATTGTTTTCATTTTTACCGATAGCCAATTGAGCGGTTGCAATGAAATTATAAATCAAAGCGTTATTCATTTTTCCTTTTACTTTTAAAAGATACGGCAATGCCTTTTTAAAGTCTTTGTTTCCCATGTATGCGGAACCCAAACCGAAAAGAACCTGCTTGTCGTTGGGATATTTTTTGTAAAGATTGGAAAACAAAGATATCGCAGTTGAATACTGTTTTGCGCCAAGGTATGCGTTTGCAAGGTTAAGCATAAGTTTTTTATCGTTGGGAAAATACTTTAATCCCTTGTTTGCCACGTCAACGGCCTGCATGTAATATTTTTTCTTTGCATTATTGTCTCTAACCCTTCTTGCTTTGTTTATAAGAGTATCGGTCAAAAGGTAATAGGTTGCCTTTGATTTGGGATAAAGTTGCATTGATTTTGTAAGAGCCTTGATAGCGCCGTCAAGGTTGTTGTTATGAATATATGCAAGGCCCAACTCAAACCATGCCGAAGCGTTTTTGGGATTTATTCCGGTTGCGTTTTTTAAATCAATAACCGCTTTGGAATGGTTTTTCAACTTATTTTCACATTTACCTTTAACATAGTAAAACATTGCCTGATACTCCGCAGGGGACTGGGGAATATACTTTGAACAGAGTTTAATTGCGTCTCTGCACTTTCCGGAAGCGGCAAGCACCTGCGCTTCAAGAACCTTAACTTTGGGAAGTTCAACAACCTTTTTATCCGATTTCATAGCGGCATTTTCGGCCATTCTAAGCATTTCAAGAGCCGCTTTGTAATCCTTTAATTTGTAGTAGCACATAGCCGCCATGTAAGAAGGAAAGTACCAATAATTATACTT
>JAMOUY010000092.1 GCA_027067895.1 Acidobacteriota bacterium | reverse complement strand
AGCCGCTTCATGAAGGGGTGTATCTCCATCTTTGTCTTTTACATTAACAACAGCCCCTTTCTCAATTAACAATTTTGAAATCTTTAAAAAACCGTACATGGCGGAAGAATGCAAAGAAGTGCTTCCGTCAATATCCCGACTGTTAACATCCGCCCCTTTTTTGATTAAAAATTTACATACCTTATAGCATCCGGACATAGCAGCAAATTGCAACGGCGTCAGATTTTCATTATCAACAGCATTAACATCGGCACCATTATCAACCAATAATTTACAAATTTTAACATTATCATAGCAGGATATTAAATGAAGGGGAGTGAATCCATCATTGTCTTTTGCATTTACATTAACTCCCTTTTCAATCAGCAACTTGCATAATTCAAAACAATTGGCATCGGCAGCCTCATGTAAGAGAGTATAATTATCGCTGTCTTTCTGCTTTACATCAGCACCGTGTTTTATAAGCAATTTACAAACTTCCACGTGACAATGGGATACTGCATAAAACAAAGCACGTCTTTTCTTGCCTTTAACATCCGCCCCATTTCTCAATAACAATTCACAAATATCTTTATAACCGTACATGGCAGCATAATCAATAGGAGTGTTATTTTCAACATCTTCTGCATTAACATCCGCTTTATTTTCAATTAACAGTTTGCAAATTTCAAATTGACCAGAAGAAGCCACTTTGTGCAAAGGGGTTGTGCCATCCTTATCTTTTACGTTTACGTTAACTCCATGATTTATTAAATATTTGCAAATTTTTATTTTTCCCAATTTTGCCGCAAAAAGCAGTGGATGTTTTCCCCATAAACTTAATCTGTTTAAATCAGTATTGGAAGGAATTAATTTTTTAAAATTTTCAACATCATCTTTCTTTATCGCATCAAAAAGTTGATAAGAATCAGCGTATAATTCGGTCAAAAAGAATATTGAAAAAACAACGAATAAAAAAACAAAGAATTTTTTCCTGTTTGTCATCAATACTCTCCTCTTTAATCCTTACGGTGTTGAAATAATATCAAATTTTTAAATATTTTTGACCTGGATTGATTTTTAATTTATAAACTTTTTTTAACAAAAACATTATACGATAAGAGAATTAAAATTATTGAGAAAAAAAACATAATAAAAAATTGAAAAACAACGCTTGAAAGGGGCAAATTGTAATAGATTATTCTGTCAATTAGTTTCATTGTAAAGCCTGTGGGAAGAATTAGGCCTAACTTTCTGAAAAACGGGGGGACAATCTCAAGGGGCCACCACAATCCCCCGAGGGCGCAGAGTATGTTTGCAAGCATTACTCCCATACCGACTGCCGCCTCTTTCCTTTTGAAAAATGAGACTAATAGAAGGGACAGAGAGGATGAGAAAACGGCAAACAGCATAAAAACAATTAGAAGGATAATTCCCGAATAAAGGGTTGTTTTAAATCCGAAGATAAAAATCCCGAATAGAAATATAACGAAAACAGATATTAGGGCAAGGATTACGGGATAAAAAAGGAAGAAAAAAACCAGGCCTCTGTACCCCGACGGCGCAACAGCAAACCTTTCAACAAGGCCGTTTTCTTTCAACTGGTAAAATTTTTCAGTCCCCTTTATCAATACGTTGAAAAGAATAAACATCAGGACAACGGCGGGAAGAAGATGCCTTATTCCCCACGGAATTTCAAGGAGTTTGTCCTTTCCCTTCTTTAAGTTGACAAAGCATAGGGGCTTTTCTATGTTAAGTTTTTTGTCGGCAAAAACCTCTGCAAGGGCACGGTAAACCGCAATTTTAAGGTAAATTTCCCTTTCTTTTGAAAAACCGGAGGGCAGAATAACTTTTACCTTTGTTTTTTCCTTTTCCTTTAAGTTGAATTCTCTGGATATTTCAACAACCGGTATGTTTTTCCCATTCTCAACTATTTTAAAATCTTTGCTTAATCTTTGGACAAAAGATACCGAAAGGGAATTTCCGGCATTGTCTTTGACAAATATTTTCTGCTTTGTTTGTCCAGCGCCTATTTTTGAGAAAACAAAGAGAAAAATCAGGGGCATAAACAATACCCAGAGGTAAAAACTTCTATCTTTAAAAAGCATTTTTATCTCTTTAGCAAAAAGGTAAAGATAGCCTCTCATCCAATCTCCCTGAAAAATTTTTTAAATCTCCACATTCCAGCACAATAGCAGAGAAAGGAAACCAAAATTAGATAAATCACCAACTGAAGTGAAACGGGTTTTGATGTTAATATTTCCCCAAGCATTCTGTTAACAGAATAAAACGGAAAGAGTTTTGAAAAGGAGACAACGGCTGAAGACAGAAGGTTTAAGGGTATCATTCCTCCGCCCGAAAATCCCATAAGAAAAAGAAAAACCATTCCAAGGTTTGAGGCGGAAGATTGGTTTTTCGCAAACGAAGAGGTTAGAAAGAAAACGGAAAACAACGAAAAACAACCAAGAACAATAGCAAAAAAGAGAAGAAGAACATTTGATGTTTTCAGGTCAAACAGGAAAAACCCGCATGCAGAAAATACAATTGACAGAATTATCAAAAACAGGACGGAAGAAAAGATTTTGCCTGAAAGATAGCGGGACAAACCCATTTTCGTAAGCAAAACCCTGTGGGTTATTGCCTTCTGCCTTTCCTCAACAATTGAAACCGCCGAAATGTTTGCAAAAAAGAGAAGGAAAAACAATGCATAGGGGGGAAAGAGGGTTAGCATAAAGTTTTCCTCTTTTTCAGTTTCCCCCTCTTTTGTAAACTCAACCTCAAAGGGAATGGATTTTACAGCGTAAAAGAGTTTCTTTGATTTTTCAAAAAAATCCTCCCCAAGCATCTTTAACCTGTCAGTTTTAAACAGCAAAAATTTTATTGAGAAACTTCCGCTTTTAACCTGGTTGTATATTGAGGCAAATTCTTTAAACTGGGAATGGTAATAGGTCAGAAAATAGTTAATCCCCTCGGTAAAGAGGGAAAGCAAAGTTTCAACCATTTTAGGATAAATTCCTTGGGACGGATTTTCAATAAGCAGTATTTCAGGGCATTTTTCATCAAAAAAATCGGAAGTGAAATTTTTCGGAATAATTACAATTGCGGAAAATTCGTCTT
>JAMOUY010000091.1 GCA_027067895.1 Acidobacteriota bacterium | reverse complement strand
TTACCGAGAAAGCAAATTCTATTTCGCCAAATGGTTTAAAACCTGCGATTTAGATTGCAGACTTGGAAAAATTACTTTGAATTACAGTGCTCGCACACGCCGTAAACGTTGAATTCCAATTCGCTGATTGTCCCTGGTGTTTCTTTAAAACACTGCTTTATTACCGTTTTTTCGCAAGGCTCAATATCGTAGATTGTATTGCAAACCGTGCAGATAAAGTGTGCGTGGTTGTGTATTGCGATTTCGTAAAACGCCTTGTCGTTTCTCGGGTTTATTTCCCTCAATACCCCTTTTTCATACAAACTGTGAATGTTTTTGTAAACTGTTGCTATTGAAATAGAGGGATACTGCTTTTTAACTTCCGAGTAAATATACTCAATTGTGGCGTGTCCCGAATTCTTAATCACTTCAAGTATTAAAATTCTCTGAGGTGTTACTTTAAGGTTTGCTTTTTTGAGAATATCTTTTACATTTACAGTTGCAAGTGTAGTATTCATGCCCGACTCCTAAAATTTATTCCATACCAATATAATATAAAAATTGCTTTTTTGCAAATAAAAATTTTAATTTGAGAAAAAATCAAAAAAATAAAAAATACTTGTTGACAAAAATTATTGTTTAGGTTAAATTAAATTTCGGGAGGTTAAGATGGCTTGTTCAAAGGGAATTAAAAAAATTGAAGAAAAAAAAGAAGTAAAAAAAGAAATTGCCGAAACAAAAAAAATTAAGGAGGTAGTTATGGCAAACATGGTATTAAAGGAATTACCGAAATTTGAAATGATGGCTTATAATGCGGAAACCGGAAAATTCGTTAAGGTTAGCGACGAGCAGTATAGGGGAAAATGGGCTGTAATCTGCTTTTATCCAGCAGACTTTACCTTTGTATGCCCCACAGAGATTGCAGCGATGAACGCAAAACTTGATGAATTGAGAAGCATGGGTGTTGAGGTGCTTGCAATATCAACAGACACCCATTATTCACATAAGAGGTTTGTTGAAACCGAGCCCCTTTTGAAGGGACTTAAAATGACAATAGGCGCAGACCCCACAGGCGAGGTATCAAAGGCTTTCGGCGTTTACATTGAAGGCCAAGGTGTTGCTTTAAGGGGAAGGTTTATTGTTAACCCGGACGGAATTATTGTTGCCGAAGAGACAATCGCACCTGCTGTCGGAAGAAACATTAACGAGTTAATCAGGCAGATTAAGGCATGGCAGCATGCATACAAAACCGGTGAGGTTATGCCTGCAAATTGGAGAGAAGGAAAGAAAACCCTTCCCGTTAACACAGACGAAGAAAAGATGACAGGAAGGGTAGGCGATTACATAACAATTGAAGAGATTTTGTCGTAAAGTCGGCAATTGTTCTTTTTGGGGGCGTTAAGCCCCCTTTTTTATTTTCAGGCGTGTTTTTTAAATTGTGATAAAATACTTAACTGCTATGAAAAAGAGAATTGTTGTCGCTTTGACAGGCGCAAGCGGATTAAAATTAGGCGATTATTTTTTAAGAAAGGTTGCGGAAAATTCCGAATTCTTTGAAAAGGTTTTCGTTATTGTTTCCGATAATGCAAAACTTGTTGCTGATGCCGAAAACTTTTCCTTTGATTTTTCCTATTTTCCAGAAAATTTTGTTTTGTTGAATCAGAACGATTTTTCGGCGCCTGTGGCAAGCGGGTCATATCCCTTTGAAGGAATGGTTGTTATTCCGTGCTCAATGTCTTCCCTTGCCTCAATGGCAAGCGGGGTAGGGACAAACCTTATCCACAGGGTTGCGGACGTTTGTTTGAAAGAGGGACGAAAGTTGATTGTCGTGCCGAGAGAAACGCCCTTTTCCCTTGTGCATATTGAAAATATGAGAAAACTTGCCCTTTCGGGGGGAAGGATAGTCCCGTTTATTCCCTCTTTTTACAACAACCCGTCTGGCATTGAGGATATGCTTGATTTTTTCTGCATAAGGATTTTTGATTTGCTTGGAGTTGAGATAAAAGACGAAAGAAGGTGGAGGATTGATGAATAAACTTGCGGAAGTTTTGAGAATGATTAAGGTTGAGCATACTGTTTTTGCCCTTCCTTTTTCTTTAATAGGAATGGTTTTTGCCGCAAAGGGAATTCCCGACTTTAAAACATTCGGCCTTGTTGTTTTGTGCACCCTGTTTGCAAGAAACGCGGCAATGGCTTTTAACAGGTTTTTGGATGCAGACATTGACGCAAAAAACCCGAGGACTAAAGACAGGTCAATCCCAGCAGGCAGGCTTTCAAGGGGATTTGTTTTGCTTTTTGTTGTCGTAAATTCGGTTTTGTTTATTCTTTCCGCATACTTTTTAAACCCGCTTGCCTTCAAACTTTCCCCTGTTGCCTTGTTTGTTGTGCTTTTTTATTCCTATACCAAGAGGTTTACATCCTTTTCCCATCTTGTTTTGGGGCTTGCAGACGCAATTGCGCCTGCCGGCGGATGGATTGCGGTCAGGGGGAGTTTTGATTATCCCGTTGCGTTTCTGTCCCTTGCTGTTTTATTCTGGGTTGCCGGGTTTGACATACTCTATTCCCTTCAAGACATTGAGTTTGACAGAAAGGCGGGGCTTTATTCCCTTCCGTCTAAACTTGGAGTTGGAAAGTCTCTTGTTGTTTCAAGGCTTTTTCACATAATTGTTGTCGCTTTGCTAATTTACTTCGGATACCTCGTAAATGCGGGGAAATGGTACTGGATGGGGCTGTTTGTTTCTTCAAGCCTATTGTTTTACGAGCATTCCCTTGTAAAGAAAGACGATTTGTCAAGGATAGATATGGCTTTTTTCACCGTTAACGGCTTTTTCAGCATAATTCTTCTGATATTTTCTTTTATTGACTTTTACTTTTAGGTTAGAGGACGGTTATGTTTAAGGACGCTTTTCTTGAAAAGATTTTCAGCAAGGTTAAAAGAGGGGAGAGGATTACCTTTGACGAGGGGGTAAAACTCTTTGAAACCGAGGATATTCTTGGTTTGGGGCTGATTGCCGATTTCGTAAACAGGAAAAAGAACGGAAACAGGGTTTTCTTCAACATAAACAGGCATATAAACCCCACTAATTTGTGCATAAACAAATGCCAGTTCTGTGCATTTTACAGAA
>JAMOUY010000090.1 GCA_027067895.1 Acidobacteriota bacterium | reverse complement strand
TTTGAGCAAAATCAAAAACATTCCGCAAAACGGATACCACCATCTTGACGTTTTCAACCATACGCTTGAAGTTTTGAAATATTGCTTTGACTTAAAGTCAATAGCGAGGCTTTTTCCATTTTTTGAGTTTAAATTTTCCGATAAAGACAAACTTGTTTTAAGGCTTGCGGCACTTTTCCACGATGTGGGCAAAAGCGAAACACTTTCATATACCGAAGACGGAATAACCACTTTCAGAAACCATCAGTTTGTCAGCGGGACAATTGTGTTGAAAGAACTTGATTTTTTTCCGAAAAGCATTGTGGAAAGGGTTTATTATCTTGTCAGAAGGCACATGCTTTTTTTGAATTTTATGATTAACGGCTATTCGGAAAAGTCTTTTAGAAAACTTATAAACATGATGAGGGAAGACGCGGTTTTGCTTGTTGTTCTCTTTCTTGCTGACAAAAATGCGGCGCGAGGCTCTTTGTCGGAAGGAAATTTTGAAAAGGCTTTGAAAATAGCGGAAGATTTTTTAAGGTTTTACCAAAAAGAAAAAGACGGAATTATCAATCTTCCAAAACTTGTGTCGGGCCACGAGGTTATTGAAATTTTGGAAATTTCCCCCTCAAAAAAGGTCGGCAAGGTGTTAAACTTAATTATGGAAAAGCAACTTGAAAACCCTGAATTTTCAAGGGAAGACGCTTTAAAATTGATTTACTCGTTGAAATCGGAAAAACACCGCGACAAAGCAAAGGAGATAAAAAGTGAAGGTTAAGTTTTTGGGGACGGGGACTTCAATGGGAGTTCCTCTAATCGGTTGCAACTGTGCGGTTTGCAAATCAAAGGATTTCAGGGACAAAAGGCTTAGGTCTTCCGTTTTAATTGAAAACAACGGAAAAACCATTTTAATTGACGCCTCTTCCGATTTCAGGTTGCAGGCTTTGATTTACAGAATAAAAAAGATAGATGCCATTTTTATAACGCATCCCCACGCAGACCATGTTTTCGGGCTTGACGACACAAGGATTTTTTATTTGAGGCAGAAAAAGCCTATGGAAGTTTGGGGAAGCGAGTTTACCGTTGAAAACATAAGAAAACTGTTTTTCTACGCATTTGAAGGCAAAAGGGACGAAAGGCTTGTAAAACCTTCTTTTAATCTCAACGTTATTGACAGAAGAATAAAACTTTTCGGATTGCATATTTCCCCTGTAAACGCCATACACGGAGATATGCCGGTTAGCGGTTTCAGGTTTAACAACTTCGGATACATTACCGATTTTAACTTTATTGAAGACAAAGAGATAAAGAAGTTTTTTGGCGTCCGCACCCTTGTTGTCGGTGCTTTAAGGTATAGTCCATCAATATCGCATCTTACAATTGACAGGGCGATTGAGTTTGTAAACAGAATTAAGCCTGAAATTGCTTACTTTACCCACTTTTCCCACGAGATAATGCACTCAAAACTTGAAAAAGAGTTGCCTGAAAACATAAAACCGGCCTTTGACGGGCTTGAAATAGAGGTGAGGTAATGAAAAAAACGGTTTTTATTTTCTTTCTAATTTCTTTAAATTGCTTTTCTTGGAGTGATTTGACGGTAAAGTATATGATTGTAAACGCATACAAGGCGTTTCCGTCCGGTTTGAAGTTTTACCTTGAAGGCTATAAAAGGGAAATTTTGAAAGGCGCAGACAGTTTGAAAGAGGAAGATTTTTCTTCCGCAAACGAGGTTGAGAAGTTTATCTGCCGTGAAAGAGAAAAAATTGCGAAAATGATAAAAGGAAGAAACAAGCCTAAAAAAGTGGCTTTTGAGTTGGGAAAAATGTTTAAGGCGGTGGCAATTTTATCCTATCCCTTTTCCTTTGAGCAGTCGTTTTATTCAAGGGATTACAGAAGTTATACCGAATTTAAACTGCCTAAGTTTGTTTTTGCCTTTAACAGGATAAAACTGAAAGATTTTAAAGGAAAAAAATGTTCGTCTTTGGTTGATTCTCTTTATGACGAAGCGTCTGAATTGAAGAAAAAAATTTTAGAGGATTACGAAATCTATGAAAACTCTTCGCATTTTGACGATTTGTCCGCCGCTTTCGGCTCGGGAAGTCTGCTTTTTTCAAAGTCGTGTTTTTTAATGTCTTCTCTTGCGCTTGATATCTGGCTTGAAGTAAACGGAAGCCCGGAAGGGGCGCTTATTCTGAAATAGGGGGAGGTTTATGAGAAAGATTTTAACCGCTTTGTTTTTGGTGTTTTTCGTAAATGCTTTTGCGGTTAGGATAACGTTAAATCTGAAAAAAGGCGACGAGTTTGAAATTTCCATAAAATCCGAGCAGTTAATCCGTTTGGGAGAATCCGGTTCTGTTTTTACGACAAAAACTTCCATAGATTCAATCTGGAATTTAAAGGTTTTAAATCTTGACAAGGAAACAATGGAAATTGCTTTTCAACTGCAAAAAACTTACATAAAGGTTTCTTCCCAATCGGGAGTAAAGGAGTTTAATACCGAAAAGGTGGAGAAATATCCGTCAACCCCCACACTTGCAATGATTATGGAGTTTAAAAAAATTCCCTTGATTTACGTTTTTTCCCGTAAAAACTTTCAAGTTGTCAAAGTCAAAAACCTTGACGTTGTTTTTGAAAATGTGCTTGAAAAGTTAAAGATTAAAGACGAGAGACTGAAAAAAGACGTTTTAAAAAAACTGAAAGAGCAGTCTAAAATGTATGACAACGGTTATATTTTTGGAAGCAATATGGCGGCATACTTGAACAAAGATATTGAAATGGGGAAAAGTTTTGACGTTAAACAGGAATTTGCGCAGGGCGGAATAAAGTTTAAGGTAAATCTCACTTTTACGCCGAAAAAGATAGACGAGGATTTTGTTTATTTCAAACTGTCATCGGTTTTTAAAGTTCCTTTTCAGGAAATGACTGTGGCGGGAAGCAAGTTTGTTATGAATATGGAAGGCACGCAAGACGGAGATTTAACCGTTTACAGAGGCTACGGATTGCCGAAGTTTTTCTCTGTTAAGCAAAAACTGAAAGGAAACATGGCGCAAAAAGGCGCCGGGGACGGGTTTCCAATGTCCATAGACTCTGTTTTTGTTGTGAGGTACGAAAAGGTTAAATAATGTCTAACACTCTGAAAGATATGG
>JAMOUY010000089.1 GCA_027067895.1 Acidobacteriota bacterium | reverse complement strand
ATCCGAATCAGGATAAAGGGATTTCAACTTTTCAAACTCTTCCATTGCCTGATTAACGTAAGTCTGGTCTCTGTCGGGACCGTTTATCTGGATAAAATAACACATTGCCACCATAAACTGTGCATAAGGGGTTTCGCTATGTTTCGGAAAATAAACTATAAAAGATTGGTATTCGGGCAAAGCCTCAATAGGACCTTTTGATATGTCAAAAAACAAGGCATCCGCATAGGCAAGTTTGGCAAAGGGAAAGTATTGGGTATTTGTCGCATTGTCAATAATTACTTCAAAGTAATCCCTTGCCGAGGAATAATTTTTGTTTAACAAATACTCCATACCGTCAAGATAAACCTGAGAGACCGCGATTTTTTTCGCTTTCTCAATATTGGCTTCCCTTGCGGATTTACAGGAATTCAGCACGGATAAAAATAAAATTAAAACAATTATAAAAATTTTTTTCATAATTTCCCCTTTAAAATGTTATTCATTTCTTTAAAATTTTTCACAATATCGCCTTTAAAAACAGATGAGCCGGCAACAAACAAATTGCAACCCAAATCGGACAATTCTTTTATATTTTCTTTGTTCACTCCACCGTCAACGGCTATAAAATAGCCGTATCCCTGTGCTTTCCTAATATTGTTTAGCAATTTTATTTTGTTTTTTGTATAGGGAATAAATTTCTGCCCTCCAAATCCGGGATTAACACTCATTACCAACACTCCGTCAACAATAGGCAAAAGATGTTCAAGTAAACTTACCGGGGTTGAGGGATTTATTGATATTCCCGCCTTTACCCCTTTGGATTTTATGTAATTTACAAGCCTGTCTGCGTGATTTTCCGCTTCAAGGTGAAAGTAAATTATGTAAGGATTGCATTGGGCAAATGCGTCAATATACCTCATAGGCTCTTCAATCATAAGGTGAACGTCAAGTTTAAGGTGGGGAAAATTTTTTGCAATGGAATTGCAGACAAGGGGGCCTATCGTTATGTTAGGCACAAAATGTCCGTCCATAACGTCAATATGGACAAAACTCATTCCCTCTTTTTCCAAAAAAGAAAGTTGCTCCCCCAATTTGCAAAAATCCGCTGACAGAATGGACGGTGCTAACTCTTTCATAGATTTTCCCTCATGACAACTTTTAAGGTTATTGTTTCGTCAGAATTGAGTTTGTATCCCGGCATAGGATACTGCTCTTTCACAAAAAGTATGTGTTTATCTCTTATTTGATTGGCAAAGGTTTTTACCACATACTGAATTCTGTATCTTTTCAAAAACCTTTCCACTTCAACCAAAGGAAGGTATCTAAAATCAGGAACCTCAAAGCGAGCAGGCCTTTTCCCTTTGCTTACAAGAAGTTTTACTTTGTCATTAAAAACACCCGAAAGACCTCCTTCGGGAGATTGCGCAATAATTATTCCCTCGGGCTTATCGCTGTAAACAGACGCAATTTTACTTACTTTCAAACCGTGAAAATTCATTTTTTTTGATGCTTCCTCAACAGTCATTCCCACAACATCGGGAACCACATCTCTTCTTGAACCTTTGCTTAGAATAACCTCAATTTTTCTTCCCTTTTTGATAATCTTTCCCGGCTCGGGAATTTGAATGGCAATGTTTCCCTTTTCTATATAATCGGAATAAACTTTTCTTTTAAGGTTTATTTCAAGAAGAAGATTTTCTTTTTTCAAAATACGGACAGCCTCATCTATCGTTTTGCCAATGATATTCGGAGTTTTTACAGTCTCGCCTTTTACTTCAAAACGCAGGGTATACCAAAAAGAGAGAAATGATATAAACCCGCCTATTGTTAAAATTAAAAAAAATACACCAATCTTCTTCATTTCAGTAAAAGTATAGCAAAAAACAAAGAGGTAAAAAACAACTATCTTTTTTCAACAAGGTATAGATATGAAAAACTTTTTGAAGGAGTTAGTTTGATATTTTCAATATTTTTCAAGGTTATAACAACATTTTCCGGATGCCAAAGAAAAATGTATGCAAAATCCGACAAAATTATTGAGTTTATTTTTTCGTAAATCTCTCTTCTTTGTTCTTTATCTTCAATCTCGGGAAGCAAATCCAAAAGCCTGTCAACCTCGGGATTTGAATAGAAGCCCCTATTCCAGCCCTTAGGTGGTGTCATTTTTGAATAAAACACCATTCTGTAAATATCCGGGTCGGAAATTCCAACCCATCTTGCTGAATACATCTGAAACTTCCCGTTTTTCAACGCTTCAAAAAATGTGCCGAAATCCATAGAAACAATATCAACCTTTACCCCTATTCTTTTTAGCCTGTCCTGAACAAAAACAGCTTTAAGCCTTGAAATAAAAGAGGTTGTTGATAAAAATTCAATTTTAAACCTGTATCCGTCCGACTTTTTTTCAAAACCCAACGAGTCAAGCAGGCGGTTTGCATTTTCAATTGAAGACTCGCACTGCTTTCCCTCAAAATGATAGAAATTCGGCGGGGCAATCATGGAAGATGCGGGAATTGCATAGCCGTAAAAAAGATTTTTTATTGCCTCGTCCCTGTCAATAGCCATGCAGATAGCCTGCCTCACCTCTTTTCGGGACAAAATTTTGTCCTTGAAATTAAAAGCAATGTATTCAACGGAATCTCCGGGACAACGAAAAATCTTATAATCCCTGTTTTCAAAAAGATTCAAGGTTTCATAGGGAATAGAATCAAAAACCATATCGGCAGATTTGTTCAACAACTCAAAAGTTCTCGTTGTAGCGTCTTTAACCGTCTTCAAAACAATCTTTTTTGTTTTTGGAATTCCTTTAAAATAATTTTCAAATCTCTGAAAAACTATATCTTTGCCGGTGTCCTTTTTAACAATTTTATAACCGCCTGTGCCGGAAAAACCATCTTTTTTAGAAACAACTCCGAAAGCGCCGTCGCAAAGATTCACCGGGAAAGACGGGTCTTTTTTATTCAGCAAAATTTTTCCCGAATATTTTCCCGTTTTTTTCATTTCCCCGATTTCAAGAAAGGGCGCAGACTTTAAAGAGCCCTGTTTTATCAAAGTCTCAATGGTGTAAAAAACGTCGTCAACCGTCAATTCCTCTCCGTTGTGAAATTTAATTCCCTTTTTCAACTTAAATTCAAAAACAGAATTG
>JAMOUY010000088.1 GCA_027067895.1 Acidobacteriota bacterium | reverse complement strand
AGCCTTGCAAATGGAGAGACTGTCTCAAATTACACCGATGAATTATTCAGAATTCTTCACACAATAAAAGGGCTTTCCGCAATGGCTGAAATGAAAACTTTAAGCAAGACAATGCACAAGGCCGAGCAACTTTTAAACGATATAAGAAAAGGCGTGGTTAACGCAGACCAAAACGTAATAGACCTGCTTCATAAATGCAGGACACTTGTAAACAAAGCAGTTGAGCAAAACGACATAGAAAAAAAAGATTTAAAACAAATTGAACGTGAAGCAAAGAAAATAACTTCCGAAAACAAAACGACAGAAACAAAAACCGCCGATTATCTGCAAATTATCCCGAAAGAAATAAGGGAATATTTTACCGAAATTGAATTAAATAAAATTGCCCTTAACGTAAAAAAAGGAAATAAAATCATTTTATGCAAAACAAGTTTTGATTTTGAAGACTTTGAAAACAAAATAGAAGAAATAAGAAAAAATCTCAAAAACGGGGAAATCATAGCGCTTATTCCGGGAGACTTTTACCAAGACGGCAACAAAATTGACTTTACGTTGCTAATTGCCACGGAAAAAGACGTAAAAAAAATCAAAAAAATATTTCCCGAAAATTCAAAATTCAAACAACTTGAAAATATTGAAAAAAAACAAAAAAAAGAAAAAGAAAAAAATTACGCCATTCCTCCGATACTTAAAATTGATTGGCAAAAAGTCAACACCCTTCTTGGCGACATAGACGACATTGAAAGCGCCAAAAATGCCCTTTTGAAAAAAGCAAAGGAATTAATGCCCGAAAGGGATTTTGAAAAACTTGAATTCAACATATCAATGCTAAATAAAAAACTGTCAACACTTCACAAAAATATTGTAAACCTCAGGCTCATATCCTTGTGGCCTCTTTTTCAACTTATTGAAAACACAATAAGAACAACCGCAGAAACATTAAACAAAAAAGTCAAAATCTCAATAAAAGGAGCAAACACAAAGATTGACAAACCAATTGTTGACTCGTTAATAGAGCCTCTGTTGCATCTGGCAAGAAATGCCGTTGACCACGGAATAGAAACGCCGCAAGAGAGAATAAAAAAGGGAAAACCGGAATACGGGACAATAAAAATTGAAGCATACCAAAGCGAAAATTCCGTTTTTATAGAATTTTCCGACGACGGAAAGGGAATAGATTTTCAAACAATCAGGGAAAAAGCAAAAGATTTAAACATACTCAAATCCTTTAACACCATAACAAACGAGCAACTTTTACAACTACTTTTCTTGCCCGGATTTTCCACAAAAAACAAAGCCTCTCAAATTTCTGGAAGGGGAATAGGGCTTGACTCGGTAAAAAACACGCTAACATCAATAGGCGGAGACATTTTTGTAAAAACAGAAAAGGGAAAAGGAACAAAATTTATTCTCAAACTTCCACTAACCACCGCCATTATGCCTTTGTTTTTTGTAGAAGTTGAAAATTTTGTCATAGCAATACCCGAGGTTTCGATAACCAAAATCGAAAATTTTGACAAAAACAAAATGGCATACCTTCACAACAAAACCTATTACAAATGCGAAAACGAACCGGTGCCTCTAATAAATCTTCCCCAACTCTTAAACAAAATAACCGTTTTTTCGCCTCTGGCAAACGTAATAACCGTAAATTTTGCCAATACTACGGTATGCGTCCTGATTGACAGAATAATAGACCATTCGGAAAAACCGATTATTCCATTTAAAGGCAAACTCAAAAATCTTCCGCTATTTTCGTCGGTTTGCAGATTCAGAGAAAACAAGGTTGCTTATGTTCTAAACCTTAGTCAATTAATTGAATTTACAAGGAATAAATATGAATCAAACATTAAAATCAGAACTCTTGGTTTTTAAACTAAAAAAACAATTTTTTGCAATTGAAACAAAATACGTTAAAGAAATAATTGAAAACGAAGACTCTCACCCTCTTCCCATTGAAAGCGAACACATAAAAAGAATTCTAATTTACAGGGAAGAGGCAATCGCGGTTTTAAACACCGATTATTACTTCAATGTTAGTTCTCTAAACGATAATTTCTTTATCGTGCTTAACGACAGAACGGCAATTCCGATTGACGAATTGGGCGGAATATTTGACAGCGACAGGTTTGAAGAAAAAAAAGACAAAATATCTTCAATTTTTATAAAAAAAATCTTTTACATAAACGACAATCCCATCTCGGTTATAGATTTTGAGGAATTAAGCTCTCATGAAGGCTCAACAACATTACTTCCCATTTAATCAGTACAAAAAACTCTATCAAAGAATCACAAACTGCAACATTAACTGCCAAGGAGACATTGTTGAAAAAAGGCTGAAAAGATTACTTGAAAAATTCGGAATACCGCCGGAAAACATTAATTATGCCGAACGAATGATAACCCAAAACAACGAATTACTATTTGCATTCCTTGACGTTTTTGTTCCGGTTGAAAGTTATTTTTTCAGAGAAAAAGATTACCTTGAACTTACATTAAACCTTGTCCCCGAAAAAAAAGATTTGGTAAAAATCCTTGTTATTCCATGCGCTTCGGGAGAGCCCGTTTACTCCTTGCAAATTTTAGCAAAACAAAAAAACATTAAAAACATTGAGATAGAAGGTGCTGATATTTCACCTGCCGCAATTGAAAAAGCGGAAAAAGGAATTTATGCCGAACACTCCCTAAAAAACGTTTCAATGGAATTAAGACAAAGATTCTTTGAAAAAGAAGAAGGGCACTATCAAGTAAAACAAGAATTAAAATCAAACGTTGTCTTTAAAGTGAAAAACCTTGTCAAATCAAACGAAACAAAAAAGTATGATATAATTTTATGTCGTAATCTATTAATTTATTTTGAAAAGGACACACTGCAAATTGCTTTGGAAAAGACGGCTAACATGCTAAAAAATGACGGATTTTTAATTGTGGGAAAATATGAATTGCCTCTATTGAGAAACACCCATCTATTTAACAGACAAACAAAAAACAAAATGGTATTTTTTCGGAAAAAGAAATGTCAAAACTGCTAATAGTTGAAGATTCCGACATTACAAGAAACGAAGTCAAAATAATAGCCATTGAAAGCGGATTATTTGACGAAGTAATAACCGCAAAAAACGGGGAAGAA
>JAMOUY010000087.1 GCA_027067895.1 Acidobacteriota bacterium | reverse complement strand
TCAACCAGAGCGTGTCTTTCTTTGACAAATACCATTCAGGTACTTTGATTTCAAGAATAACAAATGACGTTTACATAATCCAAAACGCGGTTACAACAAAAATCGGTGATTTGGTAAAAGAAAGCATGTTTTTAATCCTCATCATTGCCGCAATCTTTTACATAGATTACAGGCTTTCCCTTATTCTTTTGTTCATTATTCCGCTTATAGTAGTCCCTGTGGTTTTGATAAGCAAGGCTATAAGAAAAGCAACAACTTTAAGCCAGAAAAAAATGGCCGAAATAACAAATATTTTGAAAGAAACAATTTCGGGAAGCAGAATTGTCAAAGCATTTGCAATGGAAGATTTTGAAATAAAGAAATTTATGCAGAAAAATTACGAATTTTTCAGGGCAAACGTTAAACTTGTAGCCGCAACCGTCGCATCTTCCCCCATAATGGAATTCGTAGGCGCAATAAGTTTAAGCATGGTAATAGTTTACGGAAACATAAAAATAAAATCGGGGGAAATGACAACAGGAACATTTATGACATACATAACAAACGTGCTTCTTTTATATTCGCCAATAAGAAGGCTTAACAAGGTCAACAACGAATTACAGCAGGCAATGAGCGCATTAAAGAGGGTGTTTTCCTTAATGGACGAAACAAACCCGATAACATCGCCGAAAAAACCAAAACCATTCCCCGAAAAAATAGAGGAAGTTGAGTTCAAAAACGTATCGTTTTCCTACGACGGAAAGAAAAAGGTTTTGGACAACGTTAACCTGAAAGCAAAAAGAGGGGAAACAATAGCCATTGTCGGGTCAAGCGGAGACGGGAAAACAACACTTGTAAACCTTATTCCGCGATTTTACGACTGCACCGAAGGAAAAATCACAATAAACGGCACCGATATAAGAGACTTTGACTTGCACGATTTAAGAAACAACATAGGAATTGTTACTCAGGAAACCATACTTTTTGACGATACAGTTTTCAACAACATCGCATACGGAAGAAGCGATATTCCAATGGAACAGGTTGAGCATGCGGCAAAACTTGCCTATGCGCACGACTTTATCGTAAAAATGAAAAACGGCTATCACACAAACATAGGCGAAAGCGGGGTGTTTATTTCAGGCGGACAGAGACAGAGGCTTGCAATTGCAAGGGCATTGCTAAAAAATCCGCCGATTTTAATACTTGACGAAGCCACAAGCGCCCTTGACACCGAATCGGAAGTGCTTGTCCAAAAAGCGCTTGAAAACCTAATGAAAAACAGAACAACATTTGTAATAGCCCACAGGCTTTCCACAGTGAGAAACGCGGACAAAATTTACGTTATAAGCAAAGGAAAAATCGTTGAAGTGGGCACGCATGAGGAACTTTTAGAGAAAAACGGAGTTTACAAAAGGCTTTACAATATTCAATTCGGCGGGGGGAATGAATAAGTTTCTTTTTAAAACAATACCTTTTTTAGCCTCAAATTACATGAAACTTGTTTTTAAAACCGAATTGTCGCGTACAAGAATTAACCATGAATACGCCGAAAAACTCTACAAAGAAAAAAAACCGTTTATTTACGCATTTTGGCACAACAGAATTTTTATGGCGCCTTTCGGAATTCCCGACTATATTGACAGGTTTGTGCCGATTATATCCAAATCAAAAGACGGGGAATTGATAGCAAGAACGGTTGCAGGCATAGGGGTAAAGGCGTTTGCAAGAGGCTCTTCCTCAAAATTCGGAAGAAACGCATACCAAAGCGCGGTTGAGCATCTGAAAATGGAAGACAAAGGCTATGTGGTAGCCGTAACGCCCGACGGACCGCTTGGGCCCAAATACAAGGCAAAGGACGGGGTTGCAAGAATGGCGCTTGAAACCGGACTTCCGGTAATTCCATTCTGCTACAACGCTTCAAAAAAAATAGTTGCAAATTCATGGGACAACTTTATAATCCCCCTTCCATGCTCGGATTTTGTTTACGTTTACGACGAACCGTTTTTTGCCGACAAAAACAAAAGCGTTGAAGAAAACCTTGAAATAATAGTTGAAAAACTTAACAAAGTAACCGAAATAGCGGATAAATGGGAGTTTTAAATGAAAAGCATGACAGGATTTGCGGAAGCAAAAAAAGAGTTTGACGGATTTACCGTAAGCATGGTAATCAAAAGCATTAACGGAAAATACCTTGACACAATTGTCAAAATTGACGAAAACTTTCAGTCAATAGAAAACGAAATTGCATCCATTATCAAGCAAAAGGTAAAAAGGGGGAGAATAAATCTTTTCATAACCGTTGAGTTTGACACGTCAAGGTTTCCAATAACGGTAAACGAAAAAAAGGCAAAACCCATACTTGAACAAATTTCCAGACTTCAAAAGCAGTTTCCATCCTTTGACTTTACCGCGCCTTTGCAGGTTTTTCTTTCAAACAACAACGGATTTATTGAAAACCAAATTGACGACGATTTAAAAGAAAAGGTTAAAAACGCTATTTTTGAACTTTTAAACGAAATACTTGACACATACAACAAATCAAGGGAAAAGGAAGGTGAATTCCTGAAAAAAGACTTTGTCAAAAGGCTTGAAAAAATTGAGAAACTTGTAAACGAGATAGAAAAAAAGAGAGACGGTTTTTTTGAAAAACAGATTGAAAGGTTTAGAAAACTCATAAGCGGGCTTGTAAAAGAGGGAGACGAAAACAGAATAATGATTGAGGCGGGAATTCTTGCGGACAAACTTGACATAAGCGAGGAAATCACAAGACTGAAAAGCCACGTTCTGTCTTTCAGGGAAACAATGCAACAGGAAAACGAAGCGGTGGGCAAAAAACTTGACTTTATTTTGCAGGAAATGATGAGGGAATCAAATACAATAGGCTCAAAAGGAAAAGACAAAGACATATCCAAACTTGTAATTGAGTTGAAAACAGAGGTTGAGAAAATCAGAGAGCAGGTTCAAAACATAGAATAAAATGGACTTTTTAATCTTTAACAGTTTTCAATCCTTTTTAGTCGCGGGAATAATCATACTTTTGGGACAGATAATTTACGCCGCGTTGGGCTTCGGTTCGGCAATGGTTTCAATAACTTTGCTTTCCCTTGTTTTCGGAGACTTATCCCAAATTGTTCCCTATTTTCTACTACTATGCGTTCCA
>JAMOUY010000086.1 GCA_027067895.1 Acidobacteriota bacterium | reverse complement strand
AAGAAGCAAAATTTTTATCGGAGATTTCATGCTTGCCACGATTAAAACTATTGAGGTTAGTACAAACGCCCATGTGGAGATGGAAGATGTGGTTTGCGCGTTTGAATATCTTTCCTTAATTCTCTTTGTTTTGAAAACAAGCCCGGAAACAAGTGTCAATATCGCAACGGTTAAGAGGATAAAAACCATTCTTAAAAAGGGAAGATGATAGTGAATTCTTATTTGAGTCAATACATAGGTTGTTCTTATCCACTCAAAAAAGCCCAGAATTAAAAAAAATACCGTTGCTTTCTTTACCCACTCTTTTTTTATGAAAAGAATTAAAGGGAAAAATAGTGTAAAAAACGTAAGGTGAGAAATGTTATGTCTTGAAAAGTGAGCGGCCATAACTTCAATAAAAAAAACTGCCGGGAGTAGTGTTATAAAAGTAATTATTTTTTCAAGGATTTTATTTTTTTTATTCATAGCAACTTCCTAATACATTTTATTCTTTTTTATTTTTGCATATTTCTTTGCTATTTCGTTGATTTATATCAAAAAAAATGTTGAGTTTTTTTAAGACTTTGTGAAAAAAATTTTTTAATTGTTACGTGTTTATTTTTAGTATAATTAATTTGATAATTTTACAGTGCGTACAGTCAAAAAGGTATTAACCCTTTAAAAAAATATAGAGAGGTGAGCAATGCTTTTAAAAGAAAAACTTTCTGCTTTGATTCCCAAGGAAAGAGAAGACTTAAAGGGAATTAAGGCTCTTGCAGACAAAAAAATCGACGAAGTAAAATGCGGTCAGGTTATTGGCGGTATTAGAGGATGTAAAGTACTTGTATGCGATACTTCATACCTTGACCCCTATGAAGGAATCAGGTTTAGAGGTTATACAATTCCGGAGGTTCAAAAACTTCTTCCCAAGCCGGGAGAAAATGACGAGCCGTATCCCTTGGGACTTTGGTGGCTTCTTTTAACAGGTGAAATTCCCACGGAAGAAGAAGTTTTATCCCTTGAAAAAGAATTCAAAAAATATGCTTATCTTCCCCAGTATGTTATTGACGTGTTAAGGGCGCTTCCCGCAGATTCTCATCCTATGGCAATGTTTTCCACTGCGATTGTTGCAATGGAAAGAGAATCCATTTTCAGAAAAAGATACGACGAGGGAATGAGGAAAGACGAAATGTGGGAACCTATGCTTGAAGACTCAATCAGGCTTCTTGCAAGGCTTCCTTTGATAGCGGCATACATTTACAGAAGAAAATACAAAGAAGACATCCATATTCCCGCAGACCCGAAAGAAGACTGGGGCGGAAACTTTGCCCACATGATGGGTGTTGAAAATCCAGAATACAAAAACCTTATGAGGCTTTACCTCATTCTTCACAGCGACCATGAAAGCGGAAACGTTTCCGCACATACTGGCCATTTGGTTGCTTCCGCTCTTTCAGACGTTTACTATGCTATTTCAGCCGCTATGGACGGACTTGCCGGTCCTCTTCACGGATTGGCAAATCAGGAATGCTTGAAATGGATTCTCAACCTTATGGAACACTTCGGCGGAAGAACGCCTACCAAGGAAGAAATTGAAAAATATGCATGGGATACATTGAACAGCGGAAGAGTTATTCCCGGATACGGACACGCTGTTTTGAGAAAAACAGACCCGAGATACACCGCTCAGAGGGAATTTGCTCTCAAATATCTGCCCGATGACCCGATTTTCAAAACAGTTTCAAACATTTACGAAGTTGTTCCCGAAGTTCTTAAAAAACACGGAAAGGCTAAAAACCCGTGGCCGAACGTTGACGCACATTCAGGCGTATTGCAGTACTACTACGGTGTTAGGGAATTTGATTTCTACACCGTACTCTTCGGTGTTTCAAGAGCAATGGGAATTACCGCTCAGGTTATTTGGGACAGGGCTCTTGGCTATCCTATTGAAAGACCCAAATCAATTACGAGAAAAATGCTCAGGGAACTTGCGGAATCCGCTGAGTAAGAATTCAAAATTTTCCGTTAAGGCGGCGTAATGCCGCCTTTTTTTTATTTTTTAAAACCAAAACGATTTCTTATTTGAGTTTTGTCAATTGCAACTAAAAAAAACATTGTTTGTATAATTTTTCTCTTCATAAAAATATTGACTTTTAGCCTTTAACTTGTTATTGTAAAGAAAAAAAGAAGGGGTTTATTATGAAAAACATTTTTGTTATTGACCCGTCAATAATGATTCATAAAATTATAGAACTGACTTTTCAGAACGATTCCGAATACAATATTCGCTTTTTTTCATCTTATCCGATTAATGTTGACGAAGGAGAAAAAGCAGAATACATATTCATCACCATAGATTTAAGCGGAGTTGAAATAGAAGAGGCAATCAAAGAATTGAAAGAAAGGTTTAAATGCAATGTAATAGCCATGGTTCCCAAATTTCTGGATTACAACAGAGAGGCTATAATTAACGCGGGAGCAGATTCAATACTTGAAAAACCTTTTACGTCAGACCAATTGAAAACGGTTCTTGCTTCTTTAAGCGATTCCGTTGCTTTAAAAGAGGAGACAATTGCGGAAATTGATTCCGAAACATTTGAAGATATTGGAAGTTTTGATGAGGAGTTAACCCTTTCGGAAGCGGATTTGTTGGAGATGGACAGGGAAATTCTTGAACAGGACGTTTCGGGAGAAGAGGCTTTTATTGAGGGTTTTGAAGACGATACGGAAGAAGAGCCCATTACCTCTGCCGTAGAAACGGAAGATTCCGAACAGGCGGGGGATGGGGATATTGAATTTGACGAGAAAGCCCTTGAAGAAGAATTGGAAGAGGAACTTGCCGATGTTGATTTTTCCGAAGAAGAACTTGAAAAAGACCTTGAATCAATGGATTTGTCTTCAATAGAAGAGGAAGCGGAAGAATTTGAAGCTGAGGAAGAACCGGAAACTTCTGAACTTGACAACGTTAGTGCGGAAGAAACTCAGAAAATTGAACCTGCCGAACTTGAATCGTTTAGAAAAATGGCACAGGAGATAGACGAACAATCGGAAGAAAAAGAATTTGAAGAAAAAACCGTAAATTTTGAAGAACAAGTTTCTGATACGGAAACAGTGTTTGAGGAAGAAGTTGCCTCTGCGGAAGAAGCAGTGTCCGAGCCGGAAGTTGAATTT
>JAMOUY010000085.1 GCA_027067895.1 Acidobacteriota bacterium | reverse complement strand
TAAGGAAGAGATAGGCAAAATCACAAACCATCCATTTGATGTCGTCTCAAACCCGGAATTTTTGAAAGAGGGCGCTGCGGTTCAAGACTTTTTAAAACCGGATAGAATTGTAATAGGAACAAACAGCGAAAAGGCAAGAAACATAATGGTTGACCTATACTCGCCCTTTGTAAGAAAGAGGGAGAGAATTATTTTAATGGACAACGTAAGCGCGGAATTGACAAAGTATGCGGCAAACTCTATGCTTGCCACAAGAATATCTTTTATGAACGACTTGGCAAACCTTGCCGAAAAAGTAGGCGCGGATATTGAAAAAGTCAGAGTGGGAATAGGCACAGATTCAAGAATCGGGCTTGCATTCCTCTTTCCCGGAGTGGGATACGGAGGCTCGTGCTTTCCAAAAGACGTTAAGGCTATTTTGAAAACCGGAGAGGAATACGGCCACAAATTAAGCGTTATTGAGGCGGTTGAAAAGGTTAACAAACAGCAAAGAAAAATCATGGTTGACAGAATCCTTAACTTTTACAACGGAAACATTGACGGAAAAACCTTTGCAATTTGGGGACTTTCCTTTAAACCCAACACCGACGATATGAGGGAAGCGCCGGCAATAGACATAATCAAAGGGCTTACAGAAAAGGGAGCAAAAATCAAGGCATACGACCCTGTGGCAATGGAAAACGCAAAGAAAATTTTCTCTTCAATGGGAATTTCCGACAAAATAACATTCTGCGACAACCAATACTCGGCATTGAAAGACACCGATGCGCTTGTAATTGTTACCGAATGGCTTGAATTCAGAAAACCGGATTTTGAAAAAATGAAAAAATCCCTGAAAGACAAAACAATTTTTGACGGAAGAAATATCTATAAACCCGAGCACATGCAAGAAAAGGGATTCAACTACTTTTCCATAGGCAGAAAACCGGTTTTACAGAAATAAACTATCTTTTCTTAAAAGCCAGAATTTTGGCAAACAGTTTGGAAGCAAAAGGGAAAAGTTTTGCCGAAAAGGTTATCAGTTTGGCTTTTATTCCAACGTAATGGTGAACCCTTCTGCCGGAATTTACCGCTGAAAATACTTTTTTCGCAACCTTTTCCGGGCTAACAGTTACTCCCAACCTTCTTACGCTTGTGGCTTTGTATTCCGCATCCAAAACCATAGGTGTTTTCACATAGTCAACAATTATATCGCAAACATAAATTCCCTTTGGCTCAAACTCAATATTCAAAGCCTCGGTTAACGTTTTTACAGCGCTTTTTGTTGCCGAATACACCGCCAACTCGGGAGTGCCGTAAAGAGAGGAAAGTGAAGACATATTGACAATGGCGGAATTTTCTTTCATCAACGGGAAAAACAGATGCGTGCAGTTTACAATTCCCTTTAAATTTACGTCAACTATTTTTAATTGACTGTCAACATCCAATTGGTAAAAAAGTCCCATTCTCAAAATTCCCGCGCAGTTGAACAATGCGTCCAAAACAATTCCTTGGCTTTTCAAATTTTCGGCAACAGCCTCAACCTCTTTTTTTTCGGAAACATCGCAGACAAAAGCCTCTGCGCATCTTTCTTTAACTTTTTTTAATCCTTCTTCGCTTACGTCTATGCCGATAATTTTCCAGCCTTTATCGCTAAAAAGGCGGACAGCCGCTTCCCCTATTCCGGAAGCGGCGCCTGTTATTAAAATCGTTTTACTCATTTTCTCCTCTTTTTAAAAATCATTAAACTTTTTCCAAAATCGCAATCCCCATTACTGCCTCTTCAAGTCCTATGTTCCCTCCGCCGTTTTGCGCAAGGGCAATTCTTGCTCCCTCAACCTGCCTTTTACCTGCCTCACCCCTTAACTGCAAAACAAGTTCATGGATTTGCGCAAGCCCGGAAGCGCCGATGGGATGTCCCCTTGATTCAAGGCCTCCGCTTGTGTTTATGGGAATTCTTCCGCCTAATTTCGTCTCTCCCCTTTCGGCGATTATCCCCCCTTCTCCTTCTTTGCAAAATCCCAAATTTTCGCTTTGATGCAATTCCCCGTACGCGGTTGCATCGTGCAATTCGGCAACGTCAATATCGTCTGGGGAAATTTCCGCCTTTTCGTAAGCGACTTTTCCAAGCCTTTTGCCTAAATCCTCATCGTCAATCTTTCTGTCTCTTCCCTGTCCCAAAACCGATGCTCTGATTTTCACCGCTCTTTTTTTGCCGTGTTTTTTCAAAAACCTTTCGGAAACAATGACGCATGCCGCCGCTCCGTCTCCCACGGGGGCACACATTGAACGGGTTAAAGGCCACACAACAATTTGGTCTTTAAGCACCATTTCAGGCGTCATGGGAATTTGGTATTGAGCAAGGGGATTCATTGAAGAGTGCCAGTGATTTTTTGCGGCAATTACCGCCAACTGCTCCTGTGTTGAGCCGTATTTATCCATATGCCACCTTGCCCCTACCGCGTAAACGTCCATAAAAACAGAACGTCCGCCCGTATTCTGCGCATTTTCGGGAATAACAAGGTTTTTAAAACTTTTCTGCAAAATCAAAATCTCTTTCATGTGGTTTTTAAACCTTTCCATATCCATGCAGGAAGCGTAAGCGGAAAGGGATTTCATTTTGTCTTCCGAAGTGATTTTTTCGGAACCTACGGCAAGCGCCACATCCGCCTGCCCGGACAAAACAGTCAGATAAGCCATGTGAAAAGCGGTAATTCCCCCTGCGCATGCGTTTTCAACATTTACCACAGGAATATCCGCCATTCCCATAGAGCGCAGAACCACTTCCCCTTTTATGCAGTGCTGGTTGGAAAACATTCCCCAAAACGTGTTGGAAAAATACGCATATTCTATGTCGTTTTTTTCAATTTCTGCGTCTTTTAAAGCAAGTTCAACCGCTTTTACAGCCATTGTCCTCACGGTTTCGTCGGGATATTTCCCGAATTTTATCATTCCTGAACCTGCGATATAGGCCATTAAAGTACCTCTTTCATAATCATATTTCCCGCACTTATGGCAAGAACGTGGTTTGAACCGTCTTCTATCATTCCAGCCCTTGCGTCTCTAAAAAACTTTTCTATTTCATACTCTTTGGTTAAGCCGTATCCGCCGAAAAGTTGAACCGCTTCGTTGCAGACGTCAAACGCAGCCTGAGTGCAGTAAACTTTTGAAGATAAACTGAATTTCGCAACAGGCGGCGTGGTATTCAGGTTATAAACCATTACAGCGCGGGAATAAGCCCTTGCGGTTTCAATTTTGGTAAACATGTGAAACAGTTTTTCTTTCACAGTGTTGTGTTCTATAAGGTATTTCCCGCCCTGCTTTCTCTCGGTACAGTATTTCAAAGTCAAATCGTAAGCCGCCTGAGCAAGCCCGGTAAAAAACGCCCCCATGTGCATATTTGCTTCCGCCAATACAACGTCTGTCATAAATTCATAACTGTCAGGGTCTACCATCATAAACTCTTCCGGCACTTCCGCATCGGTAAAGTAAATTTCCCCCTGAGGCAGTTCCCTCTGTCCCATTTTGTCAAGAGGCTTGCCTTTTTGAACACCTTTTTGAGTTAAATCCGCAATACAAATTCCACCGCCGGCCATTCCCATGGATTTGTCTATGTTTACGAATAACAAAGCCTGAGTTGCAACGGGACCGTTTGACACCCATGCGGACTTCTGTCCGTTTAAAATCCATCTGTCCCCCTTTTTATAAGCGGTAACCTGCTGATGAATTTTCGGGTCTCTAAAATGTTCCATTCCCGGAGTTAAAATATCGCTTCCGTGGTTAGGCTCGGTTATTGCCCAGCACCCAACAATAGATGCGTCATCACATTCCGCAAAAGGCTTTATAATCTCTTCAACTATTTTGTCTTCCGGAAGCATAGAGGCCAAAAAGGGTGCAAAAAGGCTAACTCCCAAAGATACTGCAAAACCTACGCTTCCGTATGACAATTCTTCCCAAAAAATATGCTGAGAAAGAGGGTCCAACCCCATTCCGCCGTACTCATCGGGAATATGAACCGTATGATAACCCAGACTATACATTTTTTTCATTACGTCCCAGTATAGCGAACCTTCCGCAATAACTTCCTCAGGTGTCATTTTATCAAGTTTCAAAGAAGCGGGACGCAGTACTTCCACGGCAAATTTATGAACCTCTTTTTTTAGTGCTTCCTGCTCCTCGGTTAATTCCAAATTTAATTCAAGATAGGACATATCCCCTCCTAACTTTTTCTAAAAACATTTTTATTATTCTTATCAAAATTTTCCTTTAACACCCTTCTTAAAAGTTTTTCGGAAGGGGTTTTCGGAATTTCGTCAACAATCCAGATATAAAGCGGGACAAAATTCGCCTCTAAATTCTGTTTGCAAAACTCAAAAACAGACTGAACGTCAATAGTTTTGCCTTCAAACAATTTTATGGCGGCAACTATGTCGCTTTCTCCCGGCGCCCCGCTTTCGGCAGGAATACCGAAAACGCATACTTCGGAAATTTCCGGGTGTTTTGACATAACCGCTTCAAGGTATTCGGGCTGAATAAAATCTCCCGCTCGCCTTAATTCTGTCCCTTTTCTAAAATCAAAGTAATACCAGCCTTTGTCATCGTAATGAACCATATCCCCGGTTCTAAGCCAGCCCCCTTTTGTCTTTTCGGCGGAAGCCTCGGGATTTTTGTAGTATTCAACCTTTGTTTCTCCCCTTAAATTTTTGATAATCAATTCACCCACTTCGTTTGCCCCAAGGGGATTGTCGTTTTCGTCAACAACCTTAAACTGCATTATGCCGGGAAGCGGTTTTCCGAAACTTCCCACAGGCCCCTTTCCCGGCGGGTTGTGAGCAAATCCGCCTTCGGCAGAACCGTACCATTCGTGTACCTTAACGTCAAACCTATCCTCAAAAGATTTCCAAATCGCCTTGGGCATACCTGCGCTAATTACAACCTTTACCGGATTGTCTCTGTCATTATCCTTTTCAGGCTCGGCAAAAATTCCAGCCGCCATTCCGCCTAAAAGGGAAAAAGAGGTGCATCCGTATTTTCTGCAAATATCCCAAATTCTTGACTTTGTGAATTTTGGGCTGAAAACAGCCTTTATTCCGCCGTAAAGAGCGGGAAAAAGAGTAACAACATGGGCGTTTGCATGAGAAAGTGAAAGGCCTGTGTAAAGAATATCGTCCTTTTTGTATTTCCACGCCAACTGCCTCAAAAGGTTGTAAAGCCCTATTCTCTGATGCTTAATTATCACCCCTTTCGGGTTGCCTGTGGTGCCGGAAGTAAAGATTATCTGAAAAACCTTGTTTACGTCAAAGATTGACTGAGGAATTGTTTTTAATCCCTTGTCTTCCAAAATTTCGTTAAGATTATCAAAATCTTTCTCAACCTCAACGGGAAAATCCTTTTGATATGCAACGGCAACCGTTTCAACAAACGGAACTTTGTTTTTGATTTCCTTAAAGTTTTTCAACGTTTCCGAAGAAAGAAGAACAGCCTTTGCATTAACGTGTTCAATAAAATATCTAAGTCTGTCTCCCCTTGCCCTCGGGTCAACGGGAACAACAATCGCTCCTATCGTTGAAGCGGCAATAAAAGACAAAACCGTTTCCGGCCTGTTCCACATATAAACAATAACCGCGTCCCCTTCTTTTATCCCTTTTTCAACAAAATAAGATGCAAGCCTGTTTCCCAAAGTGTGCAAATCGGAATAAGTAAAAACACGCTCTCCAAAATCTCCCTGCTCAAAAACAAGAATTTCTTTATCGGGGAACCTGTCTGCCTGATACTCAATTAAGTGTGAGGTTATTACCTGATTTAAGTGCGCTTTTCCCATATTTCCCCCTATTCCTCAATCGCTCCGATAAAGCCTCTGTTAAAGGTGGGAAACTCTTTGTTGAAAATTCTTTCCCATTCCTCTTTTGTCCAGAATTTATGTCTGTCAAAAAACGGGTCTTGCTTAGCCGCGCTTACCGCAACCCCGACAACTATGTCGCTTTCCATATAGCCCAAAGCCTTTGCCGCAAAAGCAAGGGTTGAAAAAACCCTGCAATGAAGCCCGAGCCTCCAAGCGGTTGCGGCAGCGGCGTTGGCTGCCATATTCAAATTCAAGGTTTTGAAAACGCATGCGGGCCCGTTTGAGGTTAAACTCTCAACCGTTTCCGCTTTGTTCAAGTCTTTGCACGTTCTAAAACCGCACGCACCGCAGTCATAATTAAACGGTGACTTTCTATTATCCCCGAAAATTATCACAGCCCAAGGCTCTTTCATTAATTCAAGGGCAAACCTTCCGTCCCTTGCGGCAAGAGGGGACATATCCCCCAAGGACAATGCGTAATTTGCCATTTCTTCCATTTCTTCATCATCTAACAACACGGCTTCAAGTGTGTGTTTCCCTCCGAAATGCCAAGCATTGTTTGCGGCAAGCACCATTAGTTCAACCGCTCTTTCAAGCCCCGCTTTTACCAAATCTTCCATTTTCTTTTTTGCCATAACGCACCTCTTACGAATAAATTGAACGGAATTGAGGCCACAGCCTGTTAATAATCCTGTCTTTCATAGTTCTGTCATTATACTTGTCATAGTCAATGGGAATATCCCTGAACGGTGATTTTTCGGTAACGCTTATGCCGACTCCTACGGCAAAACCCGTATCATGGGGCAACATCCCCAATCTCATACCTGCAAGCCCGGCAGACCAGAAAACACCAAAGTCTATTCCCAACTGCCTTGCAAGAGAGACAATGCCATTTAACGCATAGGCAACATTTGCCGCTCTGAATGTACAGAGAGGCCCTGTAAACGCGATTGATTTGTCTTCCTTTTTAAACTTTTCCCTCTCCTGCATATACTCGCAAGTCAAAAACCCGCACATATTGCAGTTAATATCCGACGGGTCGGTTAGGGAACGAAGAGAAGTGATTAAAATTATCAAATCGGCATCCCTCAGCATCTGCGCGTCTCTTTTGAAAAATTTCCACGCCTTGTTGTCGTCTGCCATTGTTTCTATTTTATGGCAAATGTCCTCAATATCGCAGTCATCCTCAATAATATGAAAAGTGCATTCCCTTACTCCCCCGACTCTCGGCGAAGTTGTCCCGGAAGCAAGAAGAAGCCTTGCGGCAATTCTCGCCGCCTCTTTTCTGTCCCTTTCAAACTGTTTTATCGCTCTTTCAACAGCCATAATTCCCCCTAAACTTCAAGACCGTGCTTTTTGGCTATTTCCGGATAAGCCTTGTAAGCGGGATTAAGCAAAGGCAGAAGTTTCAAAACCTTGGGCAAAGGACCTTTCGCTTTAATCAATCCCCTCGCAAGGGCAACAGGCATTGATATTTTTTTAAGCCAAAATTTGTGTGCGGTATCTCCGCTTAAACTCATTGTTATCGTCTCTTTCACTCCCTCGGGCACTCCGCATACAACGGTTGCGTCGGGAAGAAGCCAAATCTCTCCCTTCGGGTCTGTCATTACAAAACGAATTGCAATATTTTGTTCTTTAAACTTAGGACCCACTTTTTCGTCAGAAAGCAAAACATTAAACAATTCCCCCAAAACCTCATACATTTTTTCCGTGGATTCAAAAACTGCCATAATTACCTCCCTTATTTTTTGGATACGACAAATTTTATTAAGTTTTTAACCGTGCTTTTAGCCCATTCGTCAGAGTGATTTTCAGGGTCCAAAAACCATCTTGAAGCAACTCCCTGATACACTGCGGAAATTGTTTTAGCCGCACTTTCAGAGTCTTCCACCTTGAAATCGCCCTTTTCCACGCCCTTTTCAATAGACGCCTTTAACAATTCAACCCAGCCGTTAACCCATTGATGAAAAACCTGCCTGTATTCTTCATTCATTGAGGCAACTGCCATAATTTCAAAAAACATTCTGTAACCGTTAAAGTTGTCCCGGTCGTCTCTGTCATAAAGCCATACAAAAGAGACTAACTGGTCGTAAGGGTCGCTGAAAGAATCCCTTATCTCTTTCCCTCTTTGAAAAATTCTTGCAAAAAACTCTTTTACAACGGTTTCAATTAAAGCCTTTTTAGTAGGGAAATAGTGAATAAGCCCGCCCTTTGACAGCCCCGCCTTTTTGGCGACAGCGTCAAGAGTGGTTTCCTTTATCCCCTTTTCCGCAATTATCTCAACCGCCGCTTCAACAATTTGAGAAATACGAATAGATTGAATAGTTTTATTTATCCCCATAAAACCTCCAAAAACCGACCACTTGGTTTAAAAACCGACTGTTTGGTTTAATTATAGTATGCGAAAAAATAAAGTCAATAAAAATTTTTATTGATAAACCAATGCGTTTACTATAAACTGTATAAAGAATTATCATTTTATAGTCTTTGTGGAGAAAATATGAAAATTATGAATCAGGTTAGTTTTATAGTAACTTTCAACAAGGTCAAACGTTCTGCGCATACAAATTTTTTTTTAATCTTTTATCTTAAATTTTTATTTGTTTTAGAAAAATCAATTTATCAGTTTCCATCGGAAAATATTTGCAATTTCAGAGAGAAAGAAATTAAAAACACCATAACCTCGGGAAACAAATTTACCGTTAAACAAACAACAATAAATGAAAGGTCGGTATGAGAGAAAAAGAGATTGAGAAACACTTAAAAAAACAAAACAAAAAGCAAATAATGAAACACATCACAAAAGATTTGGGAAAAACTCTAAATTTGGATTTATGCATTATTTTTGAATTCAATCCAAAGTTGAAGAAAAACAAAATAATTGCATTATGGGAAAACAACTCTCAAACTTCTTTAAAACAAACAAAAGAACAACTTTCCGAAAATTGTAATGAAATTTTCATGCCTCAAATAAAAAACAAAAAAAATTTTTTTGAAAGCCATAAAACAAAACCAAACCAACTTTTAACCAAAAAAAATTTGGCAAAATTTATTCATGAAGAATTAAACATAAAAAGCCTTTTTTTGAAAACCATATCAATTGCTTCCTCTTCAATTTTTGTATTATGCGGTATTACAATCCAAAAAGAAAAAAAACTAAAAAAAATAGAAATAAAACTTATTGAGACAACAAGCAAACTTGCCGAAATCGAAATAATGCAATCGGAATTTTTGGAAACAATTCGGACAAATTTTAAGGAAATTTCGGAATTGGCGTCAATGATTGAACAGGCACAAGAAATTTTTGTCCTCACAGACATCAACGGGACAATAGAATATACAAACCCTCAATTTGAAAAAACAACCGGCTATTCCAAAAAAGAGGTTTTAGGAAAACACACAAGAATCCTTAAAAGCGGAAAACATACAAAAGAATTCTACAAAAACCTGTGGGAAACCATTAAAAGCGGTAAAAAATGGGAAAACAATATTGTAAACAAAAAAAAGAACAACGAATTATACACAGAAAGAGCAATTATTTACCCAATAAAAAACACAGAAGGAGAAATTGTTAAATTTTGCAAAATTGCCAGAGATATAACAAAAGAAACAGTTTTAGAAGAAAAACTAAGGCATGCCCAAAAAATGGAAGCATTGGCAACGCTTGCAAGGGGAATGGCGCATGATTTTAACAATATTATTGCTACAATTTTAATGAATACCAATTTGGCAATGCTTTATTCCAAAGACAATCCCGAACTTCATTCTCTTATTGAAAACATTAAAATAGCATCCGAAACGGCAAGCGATGTGGTTAAAAAAATTCTTTCATTCGCAAAGAAAACGAATAATGAAAGAAAATTAATAGACTTTAACGAAACTATAAAAAACAGCATAAAATTACTTAAATCGGCAACACCCAAAAACATTACCCTAAAAATCAACATTCCCGAATCAAAATATTTTATCTGGGGAAACGAGGCGGAAATTCATCAAGTATTTATGAATATTTGCAACAACGCCATACAAGCAATAGAAAACAAAAAAGGAGAAATAGAAATATCGGTTAGCAAGATTTTCATTACAGATAATTTTTTGGAAAAATATCCCGGAATTCATTTAATAAAAAACAAAGAATACATTCAACTGACAATTAAAGACAACGGAAAAGGAATATCCCAAGAAATAAGAAACAAAATTTTTGAACCGTATTTCACAACAAAAGGACATGGGACTGGCTTGGGGCTTCCAATAGTGCACGGCATTGTGGAATCGTATAACGGTGAAATTTTCCTTGAAAGCGAAAAAGGAAAGGGTACGGTTTTTAAAATTTATTTTCCTATTTAGCAACACTCAACAAAATTTTTTGTGGCTTTTCTCAATTCTGCATAGGTTTCGCCAATAGAATTGTATTCAGCGTTTAAACACTTTTCAATAACAACTTTTAAAGCGTCATTGTTTACATTTGAAAAATCAATCAATTTTAAATTTCTATTGTCAAAATCATTGGTTAAAATTTCATAAAGAACTTTTCCAAAGGCAAAGATATCGTTTTTAACCGAATGAATCTCGTTATCAACTGTTTTGTATGAACTTGTTCCAATGCAGACACCTACCGGCCTGTCGGGGAAAACAGGTTCTCCGATTTTCCCAGCAAATGCAAAATCAGAAAGTTTGCATTTGTTTGTGTTAATTACCAAAATGTTTGTAAGATTTATATCGTTATGGGCATAGCCCGCATCATGAATATAAATTAAGGCATCAATAATCTGTTTAATAAAATACCTTTTTCCATTAAAATCCTTATGGCTTTGAAGAAAATTTTTCAAATTTTTTAACGGGGCATACTCAATAAAAAAGGAAAGGGAGTCGCCCCCCTCTCCCAAAAACTTAATAATGTTTGAATGGCGTAAGCGCTTCAAAACATCTTTTTCATTTTCAAACAACGTTTTTACAAACGAGTCTTTGGTTGTAACTCTTTTTTCAACCAAATATACTCCGGTATCCAAATCCTTTCCAAAAGTAACTTTGGTACCGCCATATTCTTTTAAAACCTCTAAGGGTTTAAATTTCATGCCTTAGAATTCCTCTACTAATGCCTCACAAACACTTGTAAGTTTCATTTTTGCCATTGCTACGTTGCCATCGGATTTTAAAAATATAACGGTATGAAAATGAATATCTCCAACTTTTGTACATTTAGCAAGCATCATTCCCATATCAGAGTTAATCTGAATAAAATCGGAATGGCCAAAGCCCGCTTTTTCAGTCATCTCCTGTGCTTCCAGCAAAACGTCATTCAAAAGAGAGCCGATAACTTCCATTTTTAAACCGGAAATTTCGGCGTTGCCGTCAAGCATTTCCCCAGAAGGAGTAAAAACTCCCGCACCAACAAATCCTCTTACATCTTCCAAAGCTTTCAATTTTTCCGATATTGCCATATACACCTCCCAAAAAATTTTTAATAAAATTCCCGATAAAAATTATCAAGAAATTTTCTCAGACCCTGTTTAACCATTACAACATTGATCTGCTTGTTCAATTGTACAACAAAAACAAATTCAGAGTCAAATAATTTGACATTTTTCAAAACAAATACCTTCTTGTCAAAAAACAGTTCAAAAGAATTGACCCCTATTTTTAATTTTTTTCGAAAAAACCCTTCCAATTTAAGCCAGAGAGGCAATAATTTGTTTTTAAAAATCGAAGCGGGCTTGCCGTTGTTATCCGAAAAACAAACCAATTTCTTGGTTGATTTATCCAAAAGAGCAAATTGCTCAACCCCTTCATACTTCTTTTGAAAATCGACAAACAACCGCTTAAACAAATCGCAAAATTCCGGAGTTTTCTTGCTTTCTTTATCAGTTTTATTTTCTTCTTTTTCTCTGTTTAAATCGTCTTTTGATTTAACGGCATTTAACAGCAAAGTCATAAAAGGAATATCCACCGTTTTTTCCTTTACTTTTTTGCCCTTCTCAATTTTCACCTTACCCCTATTTTGCATTATCAAATAATTAGCCGCCTCCACACCCCTTAATTTACCGAATTTCGCATCAACGATTTCCCCGTTTTCAAAAGCCACGTAGCCTTTCTTCTTCCCAAGCGTCAACCAAACAATTACGCTTTTTTTCTCCATATTTATCAATTGAAGCAAAGTGGTAAATTCAATTAATTCGGTCAACTCGTCCGTATCCGAAAATGCCTTTTCTTCAAAACAATCCAAAATTAATTCCTCAAACTCCTTAAAATCAAAAGGTTTTTCCAAATATTTCAGCGCCCCCAATTTCTCAACCTTCTCTTTCACTTCCGGATCGGAAAATGCGGTTATGGCAATAAATTTGCACGCAGGCTGTATCTTTTTCAACTCCCAAAATATTTCAACCCCGCTTTTATCAGGCAGCCTAATATCTGAAACCACAATATGGTAAGTGTTTTGTCTAATTAAATCCATTGCAGAGGAAGCGTCAAAAGCAATATCTGTTACAAACAAATTTTTCTCATATTTTTTCAACCCTTCTTTTAAGGATTTGACAACCATTTGTTCATCATCAATAATAAGAATTCTTTTCATTTAAACCTCTGCCTGACTTTTGCCAATTATAAAGCAAAAAACTTGCCAATATACAATTTGTTGATTTTAAAGGGTAAACCAAAACACGGCATTTAAAAATCGGGTCAGAAAACACTATCGCAGCAAAGCTTATAGGCTCAAAATGAACCGATTATTTGATTTTTTTCAACTTCCTTTTCAACGTTGAAAGAG
>JAMOUY010000084.1 GCA_027067895.1 Acidobacteriota bacterium | reverse complement strand
TTCCGAAATAAACATGGGCGGCACTGCAATAGGAACGGGTATAAACGCAGACCCGGATTATCCACCTATTGTTGTTGATGAATTGAAAAAGATTTCCGATATAGATTTAAAATTGTCGGATAACTTGGTTGAGGCGACTCAGGATACCGGCGCTTTTGTTCAATTGTCCGGAGTTTTTAAAAGGCTTGCTGTAAAACTTTCAAAAATTTCCAACGATTTAAGGTTGCTTTCATCGGGGCCGAGGGCGGGATTTAACGAAATAAACCTTCCCCCGGTTCAGCCCGGCTCGTCCATAATGCCGGGAAAGGTAAATCCCGTTATTCCCGAGGTTGTAAATCAGGTTGCCTTTCAGGTTATTGGAAACGATTTGACAATCACCTTCGGTGCGGAAGCGGGACAGTTGGAATTAAACGTTATGGAGCCTATAATTGCCTTTAACCTCTTTCAGTCAATAGATATAATGAGAAACGCAATGATTACTTTGGCGGACAAATGCGTTATCGGAATTACCGCAAACAAAGACGTATGCAGGAAATATGTTGAAAACAGTATAGGAATAGTTACAGCATTGAATCCCTATATCGGGTATGAAAACTCTTCTGCAATTGCAAAAGAGGCTTTGAAGACGGGAAAATCGGTTTATGAACTTGTCCTTGAAAAAGGCTTGTTAACCAAAGAAGAACTTGATAAAATACTATCACCTGAACAAATGGTAAAACCAAGACATTTGAGAAAGAAGCATTAAACCCTTACACAACGATTGTCGGACGCGGAAAAAAGCGTCCGATTTTTTTTAAACTTTTTCAAATTTTTACCGTATAATTACCTGTAAAAAAACGCGGGGGTTTTGTTCATGAAAAAAAAGATTGTTGTTTTTGCGTTGTTTTTGATTTTTATTTTGCCTTCTTTTTCAATCTCTCAAAAAGAGTTTGAAAAAAATCTCACGGTTTACAAACTTGATAACGGGCTTACCTTTCTTCTCTATGAAAGGCACGATGCGCCTGTTGTTTCCTTTCATACCTATGTTGACGTAGGCTCGGTAAACGAAACCTATGGAATTACGGGTATTTCCCACATGCTTGAACACATGGCTTTCAAAGGTACAACCACGGTTGGTGCAAAGGATTTGAAAAAAGAGTTGAAACTTCTTGACGAAATTGACAAATGCTTTGAAAAACTTTATTACCTTGAAGACAACGGCGGAAGCAAAGAAGAGATTGCAAAACTCAAAGAAAAGATTAAAAAATTGCAGAATGAAGCGGAAAAGGCGGCAAACATAGGCGAATTTGACAGAATTATTACCGAAGCGGGGAGTCCGGATTTAAACGCATTTACTGCTTCCGATGCAACACAATATCATTATTCTCTTCCTTCCAACAAGATAGAGTTGTTCTGCTTTCTTGAATCCGACAGATTTTTAAATCCGGTTTTCAGGCAGTTTTACAAAGAGAGAAACGTTGTTGCCGAAGAAAGAAGAATGAGGACGGAGTCAAATCCTTTCGGAAAGCTTTTGGAAGAATTTCAGTGTCTCTGCTACAAATATCATCCCTATCAGATTCCAACCATAGGCGCAATGTCCGATATTCAAAGGTACACAAGGAAAAAAGTGAAAAATTACTTTAAAAAGTATTACGGGCCTCAGACAATGACAATTGCAATAGTCGGAGATTTTGATACCGAGAAAATCAAACCGATGCTTAAAGCATACTTCGGCAGGCTTCCCGTCGGGGAAAAACCCGAAAAAATAGTTACAAAAGAACCTTTGCAGACTGCTGTTAGAAAGGTTGTTTTAAGGGAGAAAAGCCAGCCTGTTTACATTGTGGGCTTTCACAGGCCGTCAATTAAGGACAGAAAGGCTGACGTTGCATTTAAGGCAATTGCCCAGATTTTGGGTAACGGAAGGACTTCAAGGCTTTATAAAAGGCTTGTTAAAAAGGAAAGAAAAGCCGCATTTGTCGGTTGCTTTAACGGATGGCCGGGAAACAAATATCCCTCAATGTTTATTGTTTACGCAATTCCCACACCGGGGACTTCAATTGAGTATATTGCAAAGGCTATTGACGAAGAGATTGAAAAACTTAAAAACGAGCCTATAAAGGAAGAAGAGTTGAAAAAGGTTAAATCTCAGGCAAAAGCCGATTTGATTTACAGCCTTGACGACAATGCGGGAATAGCCATGCTTCTTACAAATTACTATGTAAAATTAGGCGATTGGAAAGAGATTTTCAACGAAGTTGACATGATTGAAAAGTTAACGCCTGAGGATATTCAGTCTTTTGCTAAAAAGTATTTAAGGGCAAACGGTAAAAATATCGGCGAAATTATTCCCGATTTTAAATAAGGAGTTGGCTATGAAAAAATTTATTATAGGTTTCAGTTTGATTTTTTGCTTATTTTCTTTTGCGGTTGTAAAAAATTACAAAGATATAAAATTTCCGCCTTTAAAAGCGCCTAAAAAAGTTAAGCCTGAAATTATAAAACTTGAAAACGGGCTTACGGTTTTGCTTTTGAAAGACAGCGAACTTCCCGTTGTAAGCGGTAAAATAATGTTTCATGCGGGAAGCGTGTTTGACCCGAAAGGCAAGGAAGGGCTTACCGATATTTTCTCAGACGTTATAAGAAGCGGGGGAAACGCTTTAATGAGCGGGGATGAAATGGACGAATACCTTGAAGGCACCGCTTCCTCAATTGAGACTTCTTCCGATGATACGTCTGTTTCGGTTTCGTTTGACTGCTTAAAGGAAAACTTTGACAAAGTTTTTGATTTATTTTCGGCAACCATTACAAACCCTTCTTTTGAGCAGATAAAAATTGAAATTGCCAAAGCAAGAATGAAATCTTCAATCGTAAGAAGGAATGACAACCCGAGGGCAATTGCAAGAAGGGTTTTCAGCAGAAGGATTTACGGATTGAATTCCCCCTATTCCAAACTTCCCGAACTTGCAACAGTTGCGGCAATTACAAGAGACGATTTAATCAATTACCACAGAAAATATTTTTCCGGTAAAAACGCCGTTATGTATATTTTCGGAGATTTCAACGAAAAAGAGATAAAGAAGTTGCTGAAAGAGAAATTCGGAAAACTGCAAGCCGGAGAAAAGATTGCAATTCCTCAGGAAATCAAGCCTGAAAAGCCGGGAGTTTACTTTGTGCAAAGAGAGGGTATAACCCAGTCAAACATAGTT
>JAMOUY010000083.1 GCA_027067895.1 Acidobacteriota bacterium | reverse complement strand
GTCCGAAATCACAAATCAAAAGAAAATACTCATCGCTTTCGGAGACAAAACCTTTTCAAACAATTTTTTCCATACGGGATTTAGGGAAGAAGAAGCGAAATCTCTTGCAAGTATAAAAGAGAAAAAACTTTTTCTCAAAGAAGAAAACAATTTGAAAAACTACAAATTAACCGACAACATTTACTTTATCCCTAACAGCAAATTGAAAAAAATGGGTTTTAAACTTGAAAATGAAGAAAACAGCACGCTTATCTGCGCTATTTCAAAACAGAGAAACAATTTATACGGAATAATTTTCATAGAATTCAAAGAAAACATTATTCCGTTTGTCTCAATGCTTGAACAGTTGTCCCTTTTTATGGAATTTGCCCCCCTGATTTTCGGAAATTACGAAAAGACAAGAGAACTTATCAATCAAAGCAGGTTTATTCAAGAAATAATCAACGGAATTCCCGAAAGCATTTTTGTGTGCGATGCCGATTTTAACATTGAAATGGCAAACAAATCCGCTATAAGAAACTTCCCGGTAAGGCTTATAGGCGGAAATATTATTGAAGTTATAGGTGAAAGCGGAATAGAAACCATAAAACAAATTATCAACAAAAATATGCAACTTGCCGAATTTCAAGCCGAAGAAAAATTCTTCAACGTTTCCGCTTCAAAAATAAGAATATCCAAAAAAGAAAAAGTTATCATTGTCTTTTCAGACATTACTGAAAAGAAAAAAATGGAAGAAAAACTGATGGAAGGGGAAAAACTCAAAGCGATAAAATCTTTCTGCGTTACCGCAAACGATAAAATCAACAATCCCCTTGCCGTTATGACTACAAAAATTGACATACTTGAATCATTGATTGAAAACAAACAACACGATACAGACAAACTAAAACAAATAACAAAATCAATCAAAAACCAAATAGACAAAATTTCATCTACTTTATCCCTCTTTGATTCTCTGGAAAAGGTAAAAATAGTCAAATACGCCAATATGGAAACAATCGGCAAACTTGTCCTTGAAAATTCAAACAACGGCAATGGCTTAAAAAAACAAACCCAAAAGAGAAAAAACAAAAAACAAACCTGACAAACACACTCTAAAAACCCTGCTAAAAAATAGACTATCCTGCCAAAATAAAGTATACTTTTCCTGATAATTTAATTGCGGGGATTTATGAAACAGGGAAAAATTTTTCTAAAAGACAAAAAAACCTATTTTGACTACGCAATACTCACGTTTTTAACAGAGGAAAAAGAGTTTCTTGAAGCAAAACCGGGAAGTTTTTTCATGCTTCAAGCAAACACTCTGTTGAAAAAACCAATCAGCGTAATGCACTGCCACAAAAAAGACGGAATTTTGAAATTTATGGTTAAAAAAATCGGCAAAGGCACCGAATTCCTATACAACCTGAATCCGGGCGATATGTTGGATGCGATGGGGCCTTCGGGAAACGGATTCCCCATAGAAGAAAACCAGAAATACATTGCAATCGGGGGAGGAAGCGGAATTCCGCCTTTTTACTTCCTTGCAAAAACAGTTAAAAAAGAAAACCTGACAATTGTTTACGGCGGAAAAACGCAAAAAGACATTGTGCCTGTATTCGGCAAATCCCAAAGTGTAATAATTACTACCGAAAGCGGGGAAATCGGAATTAAAGGCACGGTTATAGACGGCATAAAAAAGGCTTTTACCAAAAAGGGCTTTGAAAATGCCGTAATTCTATCCTGCGGGCCCAAAGGAATGGTTAAAGCGATAAAGCAAAACTTTCCCGATTTTGAGCATTATACCTCTCTGGAAAACTATATGGCATGCGGCTTCGGAGTCTGCCTCGGCTGTGTTGTTGAGACAAAGGACGGATACAAAAGGGCATGCGTTGACGGACCTGTTTTCAACATAAAAGACTTGAAGGAATTTTAAATGGCTAACTTGAAAATTGATTTGGGAAGAAATCTAAAACTTAAAAACCCGGTGCTTCTCGCAAGCGGCACAGGGGGATACGGACTTGAATTTGAAAACTTTTATCCCCTCTCGGAAATCGGGGGAATTTGCACAAAAGGGCTTTCTTTTGAACCCATCAAGGGAAACCCGACACCGAGAATTGTTGAAACATCGTGCGGAATGATAAACTCAATAGGTTTGCAAAACATCGGGGCAAAGGCCTTTGTTGAGGAAAAACTGCCTGAACTTGCTAAAAAAGACACCGCGATAATTGTCAACGTTTTCGGATACTCTCTTGAAGAATACATCAAAGTTGTTGAGTATTTGAGTGAATTCAACGACATTGACGGGTTTGAGGTAAACATATCCTGCCCCAACGTTAAAAAAGGGGGAATACAATTCGGAACAAACCCCGAAATGACAAAAACCCTTGTGAAGGAGTTAAGAAAAAAAACCGAAAAACACCTCATGATAAAACTTTCCCCAAACGTAACGGATATTACTGAATTTGCAAGAGTGTGCGAAGGGGAAGGCGCGGATTCCGTTTCACTAATAAACACACTTCTCGGCATGGCTGTTGACATAAACACAAAAAAGTTTTTAATCAAAAGAAAAATGGGGGGATTTTCGGGCCCCGCAATAAAGCCCGTTGCTTTGAGAATGGTATATCAAACGGTAAAATCGGTTAAAATCCCCGTAATAGGAATAGGGGGAATTTCAAACTACAAAGACGCGCTTGAATTTCTGCTAATAGGGGCAAAGGCAATTCAGATAGGAACCGCAAACTTCTTCAATCCATCGGCAGGCAGGGAGATTGCCCACGGAATAGAGAATTTTTTAACCGAAAAGGGAATAAACGACATAAACAATTGGATAGGGAGTATTGAAGATGAATAAAATGGACAGGGTAATTGTCGCTCTTGATGTTGATTCGGGGGACAAAGCGTTAAGCATTGTTGAAAAATGCCGCCCGGACATAAAATACTTTAAAATCGGAAAACAACTTTTCACGGCGGAAGGTCCCCAACTTGTGAAAAAGATAAAATCTCTGGGCGTAAAAGTCTTTCTTGACTTAAAATTTCACGACATACCCAACACCGTTGCAAACGCAGTGGTTGAGGCGGCAAAGTTGGGTGTTGACATGGTTAACATCCATTTAAGCGGCGGTTCGGAAATGGTAAAAAAAACGGCGGAAAAATTAAACGAACATTACAAAACCGGCGGAAACAAGCCTCTTTTAATAGGCGTCACAATTCTT